>CAYNYM010000177.1:0-6685 GCA_964401325.1 uncultured Desulfobacteraceae bacterium
TCCGTCAGGTTGATCAGGAGACGGGCGTCTGTGAGGTTCGTGACCATTGCGCTCAGATTATCATTGTCACCAAACTTGATCTCATCGACGACCACCGTATCATTTTCGTTGATAATCGGAACGATCTTCCAGGAGAGCAGGGCAAAAATAGTATTCCGTGCATTAAGATAACGGGCCCTGTGGGTGAGGTCGTCCCTTGTGAGGAGGATTTGGGCCACCTTAACGCCTTGGCGGCCAAAGGCCTTTTCATAGGCCATCATGAGGGTGCTCTGCCCGGTGGCTGCCAGGGCCTGTTGCTGAGAAAGAGATTCGGGTCTTTTCGAGAGCCCGACTTTTTTCAACCCCGAAGCAATGGCTCCGGATGACACAAGAACAATTTCAACCCCTTTTCCTCTGAGGGCGCAAATATCCCGGGTCAAATCATTAATCACCTTTGTATTCAGACCGTCCTTTTTTGTCAAAACGCCGCTTCCCACCTTGACGACCGCCCTTTTAACCGGTCTCAGAAGCTTTTTTCTCAGAACCGTCTTATTGTCATTTTCAGTTATCATTTTCAAATTTTTTTGCCAGGGTCTGTTTCAAATCATCCAGCCCTTCTCCCGTGAGCGCCGAAACAACCAGACATTCCACTCCGATTTCCTCGATGGTCTTCCTGACTCGCTCAACCTCCCCCGGCCTGGAAGACAGCAAATCTATCTTATTGATCAAAACTATTTTTTCCTTTTTGAGAAGTGTCTCATCATATTTTTTCAACTCATTTCTCAGGACATAAAAATCGTCCAAAAGCGTCTTGGAAGGTTTCCCCGAGACATCGACCAGATGAACAAGAAGGCGTGTCCTCTCGATATGTTTGAGGAAACGGTGCCCCAACCCCCGTCCCCGGCTGGCTCCCTCGATGAGACCGGGGATGTCCGCAACGGTCAGAGTCCTTTCGTCTTCCAGGGTCATAACGCCGAGATTGGGAGTGAGTGTCGAAAAGGGGTAGTTATCGATCCTGGGGCGTGCCATGGTGAGACGGGAAAGAAGGGTGGATTTGCCGGCGTTCGGCAGGCCGATGATTCCGATATCGGCAAGATGCTTGAGGGTGAGCCGGATGATTGTCTCACTGCCCGGAAGTCCGGGTTGTGCCGTCCTGGGTGCCCTGTTGGTCGGCGTGGCAAAGTGCTGATTTCCTTTGCCTCCCTTGCCTCCGTCCAGAAGGAGGATTTCCTGATTCTGATGGACCAGGTCGGCGAGCACCTCTCCGGTATCATGATCATGGAGGATGGTTCCCAAGGGAACCTCAATGACAACATCCGGGCCATTTTTTCCTGACTGATTCTTGCCCCGCCCGGGTTCTCCGTTTCGGGCCTTAAAAAATCTCCGGGAATTGAAATCAATCAGGGTGTGGAGTTTGTTCGTGGCCCTGAGAAGAATACTTCCCCCGTCACCACCATCTCCGCCATCGGGACCGCCTCGAGGGACATATTTCTCCCTGCGAAAGCTGACGCAGCCCCTTCCCCCATCGCCTGATTTCACGGTAATCACCGCTTCGTCCACAAAACGCATCATATTTTATTGGGGGATTTTTCTCCAAAGGATAAAATCATAAAGCGAAGTGTAACGTTTCTATTGGGCGTAGACGCTCACTTTTTTCCGGGTTTTATCGAGCCGTTCAAAGGCCACGACACCGTCGATTTTGGCATAAAGGGTGTAGTCCTTGCCCAACCCGACGTTATTCCCGGGGTGAATCTTCGTGCCTTTTTGCCTCATGAGAATGTTACCGGCACGAACACGCTGACCACCGAATTTCTTTACCCCGAACCTCTGGCCGGCACTGTCCCTGCCGTTTCGGGAACTCCCCCCTGCCTTTTTGTGTGCCATGATATTTTACCTCAACAATGTCCATCTCATTAGCGACGCGGTCATTTTTCAGAACAGAAACGACGTGGCGTCTCAAAAAATCATCGGATTTCTGGGGATGATTTTAGGTCTCGATATTCTCGATTTTTACGAGACTAAAATCCTGCCGATGGCCCCGTTTTCGACGGTAACCTTTTCTTTTTTTGTACTTAAACACCAAGATCTTACGTTTCCTATCTTGCCGGGTGAGACGTCCGACGACCCTGGCGTTCTCGAGGTAGGGCTTACCAACAGCGGTTTTTTCACCGTCCGAGGTCAGGAGGACTTTGTCAAAGGACACTTCGTCCCCGACACGACCTTCCAGCTTCTCCACTGTCACTTCCCCGCCCGGCTCGACACGGTATTGTTTTCCTCCGGTTTTTATGACCGCATACATGTGCTAACTCCTTCCAAATTTTAAACTTTTATATTTAGCTGGACAATGCAAGGAAGTCAAACAAAAAATACTCAAAAAAAAATGGTGCCCCCGGCAAGACTCGAACTTGCGGCACCCAGATTAGGAATCTGGTGCTCTATCCACCTGAGCTACGGGGGCAACACCTGCCTATTTACCACAAACTGTGCAAAAATCAAGTCCATAAAATGAGAAAGGTGGTTATCTGCAGTTCCCCCTTATTTCGTGTCCTTGGCAGTTGACATCTTTATCCTCTGTCGATATTAGAGGGAATTGATTCTGGAGGACGGAAAAATATCCTGAAATCTGTTGAAAATCAGTAATAATTGATATAGAGTTACACGCTAAATGGAAAGTGGGGATGTAGCTCAGATGGGAGAGCGGTGCGTTCGCAACGCACAGGTCGTGGGTTCGAATCCCATCATCTCCACCACTCGGGTTACAGATTCAAGTGACGAGTGACGAGAGGAAAGGATCATAGGCTCGTTGTTCGTCACTTGTTACTTGTGCGATACGCCTCGCCCGGCTGACCTCTGGAGCTATCGGACCATGGAGAGAAAAGCCACCATCAATCGGAAGACAAAAGAGACGGACATTCGTTTGGAAATTGACCTGGACGGAACGGGCACAACCCAAATCGATACCGGCATAAAATTTATGGATCACATGTTGACCCTGACGGCTGCTCACGGGTTTATGGACTTGAAAATCGCCGCGTCAGGAGATACGGACGTTGATGATCACCATACGGTTGAAGACCTCGGTATATGCCTGGGCCAGGCCTTTTCCCGGGCCATCGGGGAAAAGAGAGGAATCAGACGTTACGGCTGCGCTTTCGTTCCCATGGATGAGGCCCTCGCGCGGCTTGTGTTAGATTTTTCAAGCCGTCCTTTTCTCGCCTATCGTGTCGCCGCAAAAGAGAGCAGAACCGGCAGATTCGACATCCGTTTGGCCAGGGAATTTTTTCGTGCCTTCGTGAATCATTCCGGGGCGACCTTGCATGTGGATCTTCTGGCAGGCGATGACCCCCATCACATTGCCGAGGCCATCTTCAAGGCCTTCGGAAAAGCTTTGGACCGTGCGATGACCCTGGAGGAGAGACTCCAAGGCGAGATTCCTTCGACCAAAGGATTTCTCTAAGGCCTGCAAACCGTTCGCCAGGGCCGGGATGCGATTTTGCGTCCTTGCATGGGAGACAATATGAGACCTCGGTTCTCGAGAACATATATTGGGTTGGTGCTTTTTGCGATTCTAGCAATCATGGCTTTTATGCAAGGCTGTCAGTTTCGCTCTCAAGCCGCATCACAGAGTGCAAGTCCTGCCGTCACCGCCGGAAAAATGGTTATTGTGGGCTTTCAGCCGGCCATCGCCCCCGGTGGGGAAGCCGGTCCTGCGCGCAGTCCTGTCACCGGTACGGTTTTCATGGCCGCTCCGACGACTAGGCTCATATCAGACAAACTGACCGAGACCCTTTTCAAAAAACTCCTTGTTTCAAAAAATTACGACCTCATCTCCCCCGGTCAGGCCCGAGGTGTGTTTTCAAGTCTCATCAGTTCGGGATCGCTTCTTGGTGATGTTGAAATAGCAAAAAAAATAGGCCAAGCGTTTTCGGCCGGGACAGTGCTGATAGGTTACACATACCGATGGAAAGAAAGAGAGGGCACAGATTATGCCGCCAATCAGCCGGCTTCCGTTGCCTTTGACCTTTGTCTCATCAGGTCTCAGGACGGCATGGTGCTATGGAAAGGGAAATTTGATAAGACGCAGCGTTCTCTCAGCGAAAATCTTTACGATATGGATACGTTTCTCAAAAGCAAGGGGAAATGGATGAATGCTGAGGAATTAGCCGATCATGGCCTTGAAGGCCTGCTGAGTCGATTTCCAAAGGGAAAAGGCATGGGGGGGGATTGAAAATTGCTCGTCATTCCAGCAATAGACATAAAAGACGGACGCTGTGTCAGGCTTGAGCAGGGCCGGATGTCACGAGAGACCATTTACTCGGCGCACCCGGAAGAGGTGGCAAGGGAGTGGCTAGACGCAGGTGCCGAACGAATCCACCTGGTGGATCTTGACGGAGCCGTGGGCGGCCGACCTGTGAACCAAAATGCCATTGAAAAAATCATCAAGGCCGTTTCCGTTCCCGTTCAGTTGGGTGGAGGCATCAGAGACCTCAAGACCATCAAAGCCTATCTGAATTTGGGCATCCAACAGGTCATTCTCGGCACGATAGCCTACAAAGATTCTGATTTTGCGCAGCTTGCCTGCGATACCTTTCCGCAACACATCATTGTCGGCATTGACGCAAAGCGCAATAAGGTGGCCGTTGAAGGCTGGACGGAGGAAACGAACATAACCCCCCTTGACCTGGCCAGGAGATTCGAACCGACCGGCATTTTTTCAGTGATCTATACGGACATTCATAGAGACGGTATGCGAACGGGTCCGAATGTGAAGGCAACGGGCGAATTGGCAAAAGCCTTGGATATCCCGGTTATCGCCTCGGGGGGCATTTCCGGGATTGAGGATGTGGCCGAACTCCTTGCCCTTTCCCAATATGGTGTCACCGGTATGATTACAGGTCGAGCCCTCTATGAAAGGACATTGGATCTTGATCAGGCAATAAAAGTTGCAAAAAATCAATAAATGATAATTGCGTATTGACCTTTTTCTAATGGTATATATAATTTAGTGTTAACCCGAGTCTTTATAGACCGAGATTGAGATGACAAAAAATATTACATTCCAAGAAAAAATATCCAACGATTTAAGGGAGGCCATCAAGGCCAAAAACACGCTTCGTATCTCTTGCCTGAGAATGCTGAAAACGGCCCTCAAAAACAAACAGGCGGAGAAAGGGAGTGAACCGACGGACCAGGCCGTTCAGGCGATTATTGCCACGCTTATCAGAAAAGGGCAAGAGGCTGCAAAGGAATTCAGGCAGGGGGGCCGAGATGACATGGCTGCAAAGGAAGAGGAGGAAACGAAGATCTTCTATGAATATTTGCCTGAGCAATTGGACTCGACGAAAATAGAAGATACCGTAAGTGAGATAATTTCCGAGTTGGGTGCAAATGGCCCCAAGGACCTTGGCAAGGTCATGAAAGCCGCCTTGGCTCGGATGGCCGGGCAGGCCCAAGGTAAAGAGGTAAGCGAAATCGCCAAAAAATTATTGAGTTAGACTCAATGCCGATATTCATCCAAGGTGTTTGCAAATTCTTTGAGCGGCGCAATTCACTTTGTGTTAATGTTCCCGTTCAATTGGGGCGAACAAATAATTTGTCGCTGACATATTTCAACAACCCAGGATCTCTAAAGAAACGGAAAGCCGGTTTCTGGAATAGGACTCCTTCTTTCAGATGAAGGGGTTTTTTCATTTAAAGGCCCGAATTTGAAAACATTTCTTGAAAGCCCGTCCATTGCCATGGCACCTGATAAGGCCCCTGTATACTTACATCTTTTTTGAATGCAAGACAGATATCCAGGATTGTGGAGAGGAATTTAGGTCTGCAGGTCTTGAAATGCGCTGTTTTCCGACAATATTTATGTAACATAAGACACTGTCGATGACAACACCGCCCGCCTCAGGAAAATGAAGATATTGAATAATGGCCAGGCATGAATGCATGTCATTAAATCATTGAGCTACAGGCGAGTCCTTAACCGGTAGAGATGCCATGGATTCTTACCAATTTATAAAAGATGACATCAAGAATGCGGCAGACATTGTCGAAGTCATCGGACAGTACGTGCAGTTGAAACGGGCCGGTCAGAGTCATATAGGTCTATGCCCCTTTCATTCGGAAAAGACGCCGTCCTTCACGGTCAGCCCAACCAGGCAAATGTTTCATTGTTTCGGGTGCAAAAAAGGCGGGGACATCTTTGCTTTCTGGATGGAATACCACAAAGTTTCTTTTCCACAGGCAATGCGTGATCTGGCTGAAAGATACCATATTCCCCTTCCCGAGAAACCACTGACACCGGCTCAAAGGGGGAAGCTGGAATTGAAGGAATCTCTTCTGAGAATCAACGAAGTGGCCGCAACATTTTTTCACGATACACTCGTGCGGTCAAAAAAGGGGGAGCCCGGCAGACAATACCTGGCCCAAAGAGGTATGCCTAGGAAACTGACCGAGGATTTTCGACTGGGATACACTGCCGACGAATGGAATGGTTTGTCACGCTTTTTGCATGGAAAAGGACGGGATATGGACGTCGCGGTCCAAGCCGGTTTGATCCTGCCCAAAAAAAGCGGTGGTTATTATGACCGCTTTCGTGGGAGGGTTATTTTCCCGATCTGCAACCTTCGAAAACAGGTTATTGGTTTCGGGGGCAGAGTGCTGGATGATTCACTGCCCAAGTATCTCAATACACCCGAGACCCCTCTTTTTC
>CAYNYM010000178.1:0-3709 GCA_964401325.1 uncultured Desulfobacteraceae bacterium
GGGGTTACAGCGGCGGGCCCGTCCCCGATTTTAACGGGGTTCCCTATTAAGCCCCAAAGGGCACCTGATACTCTATAATATCCATTACTATATAGAGAACCCCGGGCAAGTCAACCTAAATTCACCGCCTGACCTGCAGATCATTGGGGGGCTTAAGGAAACAGAATTCCAACCCAAACCTCAGTTTAACGTCACAAACTAAGGGCTTTACTTCCCTCACCAAAAATAGTAATAAAAAATATTTAAGTGAAAGCCCGAAAAATTATATTAAATTTTCTCTCTTTTTGTAGAAGATGGGCAGGATGACATCTTTTTCTTAGGATTTGCCATGAAAAACAGCCTTGGAGTTTTTGTTCTCTTTCTTTTTCTCGTGGTCTTCTCCCTTGCCGCCCCTGCAGCCGCAGATGAGGCCCAAAAGGGGTCAGGGCCCGCTTCACAGGCCTCGCAGATAAGGGAGAGCACGTACCGGATCGGACCCGGAGACGCCCTTAACATTTCGGTCTGGAAGGACGAGAGCCTGAACAAGGAAATCTTTGTTCCTCCGGACGGGATCATCTCCTTTCCCCTGATCGGCGAAATCGACGTGACCCGGCTGACCGTTCCGGAGCTGAGGAACAGCGTGATGAAAAGGCTGGGAGAGTATGTCCCCGATGCCACGGTCACGGTGATGCTCCTGAGGGCCAATAGTCTCACCGCCTACGTCATCGGCAAGGTGAACAAGCCCGGCCAGTTCCCCATCAACATGGATTCCAATGTGATGCAGATTCTGGCCATGGCCGGCGGACTGAATCCTTACGCCGTCCCGGGCAAGATCCTTGTTTTAAGGCAAAAGGAGGGGCAAACCACGGCACTGCCCTTTGATTACAATGAGGTCAAAAAGGGAGAAAACCTGAAGCAAAACATCGTTCTCAATCGCGGCGACGTGGTGGTCGTGCCGTAAGAACGGTGGTGCAGGGCTCAAGCGCAACAAACGGGTGATCCGGTTTTTTCCTCTGTGCCCGTTATCGTGCTGCGCCTTGGTCCGGGTTGCCCCTTTCAGGAAAAGTATTCTGTCAAAAAACCCGCAAACATTGATCCAAATAAAAGGGGTGATGCCGTGTTTCCATTGAAAACAAAAAAAACGTTTTCGCACATCCTCGGTAGTGCTTGTCTGCTCCTCTTTTCGGCGGTTCTTGCCCCTTCGGCCCAGGCCGCCGAGGTCTCCGTACTGCCCTCCATCGGGATTACGGCCGAATACAATGACAATATCGACTTCTCGCGTACCTTCAAAGAGGACGACTACCTGACCCGTATCCGTCCCGCCCTGGACGTGGATTATAAAACCGACCTGCTTTCTCTGAAGGGGCGCGGTGGGCTCACCGTGATCCGATACCTGGATGCGACCAGACGAAACACCGAATACTATGATTTTGGGTTTGATGGGGCCTACAAGGTGACGGAACGCCTTACGGCAAAGGCGCGCCTTTCGTACAAAAAGGACGAGACCCTGGAATCCGAACTGGAGGAAACCGGGCTTGTCACCTTTCCGGAAGACCGGACGCGCTACATCGCGGGAGGCGGGGTCGTTTATAACCTCACGGAAAAATCGGAACTGGGAGTGGACTTGGATCACAGCGACACGGGCTATGACAGCGTAAGCTACGTGGACTACACCTATGACAGCCTCACTCTGACCTTCAACCGCTTGCTGGACAACATGAAGGACGTCTTAACGGTGCAAACGGGATATTCCACCTATGATTCCGATGCAAGCGAGGTGGACAATTACAGCCTCCACCTGGGCTTGGCGCATCCCTTCAGCGAGACCTGGCGTCTGAGCTGCTTTCTGGGCGTTCGCTACACCAGTACGGATTACTTTTTCATACAACAGGGTCTGGTCTTCGATCCCTCGCTCCTGCCCGGCGATCCCTTTCGCAGGGTCTATGAACAGGTCGAGGAGAGCGACAGGGCCTGGGGCGGACTTGCGGATATTTCCCTGACCAAGACCGGCGAGGACTATAGTGGCTCCGTGGGATTCAACCACGATTTGAGCTATTCGTCCCAGGGCGATCCCATCGAGCGGGACCGCCTCTACTTCAGCGTGACCAAAAGGATGACCCGCCGCCTGTCCCTGGGGTTGACGGGCAGTGCCTACATCACCCAGTCGAGCGGAAAATTCGATCAGGAGGACAGCCGTCACCTGGATCTGGGAACGTCCCTCACTTACCGGCTTACCGAGACCTATTCTCTGAGTGCGGCTTACGGGTATTCATACCACAAAGACAAAACCGTCTCCGAAAATCAGGGCTATGACAGGAACAGGGTATGGCTCAATCTTCTGTGCCGGTTCCCTAAAAAATGGTAACGAATGATTTTATTTCGGCCGACTGAAAGACATAAATCGAAACCACCGATTTTTCCATAAATGACTCAAGGTCAGTCCTGTTTTGATCGAATGTATAATATGGACCTGTCGAATCGTTGGTGTCTTACCTCTTCCCGCCCAAGGCGGGAATTTTAGGGCTGCATGCACGGCGTTTTCAGGGTTGGGGCACAAATTGGAACCACGGAAGGAAGAAGGAAGCACTTTATGAATGAGACAAAGGACATCGGAAATCTGAAAGATATCGTAAGGCGAAGAAAGAAGGGGTTTCTTCTTTCATTCCTCTTTATCTTTATTCTCGGCGTGATACTCGCCCTGGTTTTACCCTCGATCTATCTTTCCCGATCCACCATCCTGATCGAAAACCAGTTGATCCCCTCGGAATATGTCCAGACGACCATCACGGGTTTCGTGGAGGAGCGACTCCAGGTCATTACCCAGCAGATCATGAGCCGCTCCAGGCTCACGGAGATCATCAACCGCTTTGATCTCTACCGGGACATGCGTGAGCGCTACACCACCGAAGAAATCCTTGATAAAATGCGGGACGATATCAGCCTTGAGACCATCAGCGCCGATGTCATCGATCGGAGGACCGGAAGGCCCACCTCGGCCACCATCGCCTTTTCCCTGTCCTATGAGGGAAAGGACCCTTCGACGGTCCAGAAGGTGGGCAATGTCCTGGCCTCCCTCTACCTGGAGATGAACCTGAAATCCCGGGAACAGAGGGCCTCCACGACCACGGACTTCTTTGAACAGGAACTGTTCGGGCTCCGAAAGCAGATGGACGAGGTTCAGGGCCGAATCACCGAATTCAAACAGGCCCACATCGGGGAACTTCCCGAGTACGGCGGGATCAACCTTCAGGCCATTGGAAGGCTCGAGAGCCAACTGAATCAGATCCAGGGGCAGATCGGCTCCCTGAGGGAAAGGAAGATCCTGCTCGAGGGCCAGATCGCGAATGTGGATCCCCTGAGGTCCGTCATGACCGATGATGGAAAGGCGGTCATGAATCCGGTTGAGCGCCTGAAATACCTGCGGCTTCAGCTCATCAGCCTGAAGAGCTCACTTTCGGAAAAACATCCGGATATGAAAAAGCTTCAAAAAGAGATCCGGGAGCTGGAGGCCAAGGTTGGGGGAGAAGGAGACAGCTCCCTGGACAAGATCAAGAGGCTCGATGAACTAACGACCCGATTGGGTGCCCTGAAGGCGAAACGGGGGCCCAAACACCCGGACGTCGTCAAACTCGGGAAAGAGGTCGATATCCTCTCCCAAGAATTGACCCAGTTGAAGACGGCCGAAATCCGGAAGAGCGTGATAGAGGAAAGGCCCGACAATCCCGCCTAC
>CAYNYM010000178.1:3719-6668 GCA_964401325.1 uncultured Desulfobacteraceae bacterium
GCTTATGGTTTTGCAATGCGCCGATCTCCGGGAATGGTTCCCTGAAAGATGGCAGGCTTCTGCAGAGCTACGTCGATGTTACCCCGAACGGTTGGAAGAGCGTGATAGAGGAAAGGCCCGACAATCCCGCCTACATCAACCTCGAGACCCAGATCGCCTCCACGGATCTGGAGATTGCGCGCCTGGGGAAACAGGAAGCACAGGTCAGGGCCCAGGTTGCGAACTATCGGAGGAAAATCGAGGCGGCTCCCCTGGTTGAGAGGGAATACAATCGCCTCCTGAGGGACCATGAGAGCGCCAGGATAAAATACAATGAGCTGATGAACAAACTCATGGAGGCCAAGGTCGCCCAGGGCATGGAGGAGTCTCAACGGGGAGAGCGTTTCACCATTATCGACCCCGCCCAACTGCCTGAAAGGCCCTATAAACCCAACAGGATTGCCATTCTCCTGATCGCCCTTGTGCTGGGGCTCGGGGCCGGCGTGGGAATGGCGGCCCTTCGGGAGGCCCTGGACGACTCGGTAAAGACCATGGATCAACTGGTTTCCTTGACCGGCGTGCCGATGCTGTCCGCCATTTCTCTCATGGAGACCGATCAAGAGCGGCGATCCCGAAGACTGAAAAAAATTCTGTGGGTCCTCGTGGTACTGGGGCTCATCGCACTGGGCCTGTACCTGGTTCATCAATTTGTCATGCCCCTGGAGATCCTGTGGATCAAGATTCAGCGCCATCTGATCAAGATGGGTATCTCGGGGTTTATGGGGTAATGGGGGAAGAAATCCGGCACCTCTTTTGTCGAGGAACCGGGTCTTTATCAATCGACCAATCTAACCGTCACGGGACCAGCTATGAGTAAATTGAAGAAGGCGATGGAAAAGGCAAAGGAGGCAAGGTCGCAGGACGACCTGAGCCCCCTTGAGGAAAAAGGCATCCCCATACCGGTCCCGAAGGAACCGGAGGCATTGAGGCGACGCCCCGAACCGGTCTGCGAAGAAATCAATCCGGCCTACTGCCAGACAAGGATTGTCCGGGTCAACGAACAACTCCTCAGGAAGAACAAGATCATCTCCCTTTTCCCGGAGGAGGCCGTGACCGATCAGCTCAAGATTCTCCACACACAGGTCCTGAACCGGATGGAACAGATCGGCGGCAACAGCCTGCTGGTGACCAGCCCCAACCCTTTGGAAGGGAAAACCCTCACGGCCCTGAACCTGGCCGTCAGCATGTCCCATAAATTGGATCAGACCGTTCTGTTGGTGGATGCCGACCTGAGAAGGCCCTCCATCCAGCGTTTTCTCGGGTTGGATGTCCACAAAGGGCTCTCCGATTACCTTCTCCGGCAGACGGAAATCCCGGATATCCTCATCAACCCCGGTATCGAGAAATTGGTCCTGCTCCCGGCGGGGCACCCTTTGACCAATTCAGGGGAACTCCTGGATTCACCTCGAATGGCGTCCCTGGTCAGGGAAATGAAGGAGCGGTATCCGGACCGGTTTATTATTTTCGACACCCCCCCCCTGCTGACCTGCGCCGATCCTCTGATCATGTCCCGTTTTCTGGACGGCGTATTGCTGGTCGTCGAGGCGGAGAAGACTCCGGCCAGGGATGTGGAACGGGCCGTGGAATTACTCAAAGACAGGACTCTTATCGGGACGGTCATGAACAAGGCCAGGGCATAGAGAACAGTCGGATCTTTCACCATGTATGAATCCTTTTTTGGCTTAAAAGAAAAGCCCTTCAACCTCACCCCGGACCCTGATTACATTTATATGAGTCCCGCCCACGAGAACGCCTTTACCCACCTGGAATACGCCCTGGCCGAGAACAAAGGATTTGTCGTCATTACCGGGGAAATCGGTGCAGGCAAAACAACCCTGATCAATTTCCTCCTCAATAAAATACCTCAGGATGTCGATGTGGGCATCATCAACAACACCTCGGTCGCGCCCGGACAGTTCATTCGGATGATCTGCGAAGAGTTCGAGGTGGGGGTAAAGGGTACGACCAAGGCCGGCATGCTGGATCGGTTTCACGGTTTTCTCATGGAACGCTTTTCGGAAAAAAAACGGGTCGTCCTGATCATTGACGAGGCCCAGAACCTGTCGATCAGGACCCTCGAGGAAATCCGGATGCTTTCCAACCTGGAGGCTGAAAAGCAACACCTCATTCAGATCATCCTGGCCGGGCAGCCCGAGTTGAGAGCCAAATTAAAGAAAAAGGAACTGGAACAGCTTGCCCAGAGAGTAACCGTGCATTGCCACCTGGTGGGGTTGGATTCTGAGGAGGTCGCACGCTACATCCGGCATCGCCTGTTCGTGGCCGGGGCTGATCAACGGGAACTCTTCACCCAAGAGGCCATTGAAACCGTGTTCCAAAACTCCCGGGGCATCCCCCGCATCATCAATATCCTCTGCGATGCGGCCCTGGTCTATGGCTTTGCGGACGAACTTCCATTGATTGACGCTCGGATTGTTGAAGATGTCGTCAATGACAAAAAGGCGGCCGGGCTTTTCGATCCATCCCGGAAAAAGGGGCGGGTGGAAGGCAAGAGGCAATCCCTGGCAGCAAGTGCCGCCATCCTTCAGCGTCTCACGGCCATTGAAAAACGACTTATCCTGCTCACGGATATGATCCGACAACACCAGGAAGAACAGACCCAACTCAGCGAGACCTTTCAGGAAAGGGTGTTGGAAATCATGGAATGCCTGGTCCCTGAAACCCGACCCATGGCGCAAGAGGCCGAACCGGGCAAGGAGCGGTCGCCGAGGCTGCCGGAACCCGGGGCCGACTCGCGCGGAAAAAAGGGTTGGACAAGGGGCCTCAGGAAGGTATTCAAGGGATCCTCGTAAGGGATCCTGGCCCGGAGGGCCGGGGCTTTCCATGTTAGAATAAACGTAACTACTCAGCTAGATAGGCTGTAGGCATTTAGGCTGTGAGGTACCGCAGGAA
>CAYNYM010000179.1:0-6661 GCA_964401325.1 uncultured Desulfobacteraceae bacterium
CTGCGGTACCTCACAGCCTAAATGCCTACAGCCTATCTAGCTGAGTAGTTACACCTAAACTTTGAAAGCGGCGGGATGATCAACCTGGAATTGCCGGGTCAGAGCAGGCGTTTTTGGGGGAATATTCGAGGGAAGAAGGCATGCTGCGGGCAAAAAAGGTCGTAACGCAGGCCATAGGTCGCACCCGTTCTGCTTCCCGGATCAGGAAGGGCAGAAACGGGTGGGGCCATCAAGGCCCGGTTTATCTGCTTGACGCCCAAGAAACGACTCAGCATTCCTCAAAAAATCTCGAAGGCAGTTCATAGTAGGCAATGGAGCCTTCAATCGTGCTCAGGATATCGATGCTTGGATCCCGTGTCGATTTGTACGGACAATCACGACAATGCCAATATTTCCAAGATTTTGCGATGGCCTCGTCCAAACAGTCACTATAGTAGGGGCATAGGGCGTTTCTTTCACCTTTTTTATAAACTGGATATCGTTTTTCTTTCATGGTTTGACCTCACACAGATTTTCCGGACAGTGTCTCTCGGAACCCCCTTCGGACCTGGAGGCTTCCCCAAAAAAGGCGATGCCCGGAGTTTCGGCAAGGGCAGGTCGTTTCTTTCAACGCCTGCAATGATTAGTTGAAACGTGTGATCATCCAATTAAAAATGGTTCCGACCTATAATATTCATCCGTGCGTTGACATGCCCCAACGTCACCTCGCCTAGGTCCGCAACGGTGTGGGCTGTTGTTTCAATGACCCCGGGATCGGGCAAGGTGTCGGCCCTTTTCTTGACTCTTCTATTAAGAATCTGTTTGCGTTCACTCAATGCGGTATCCTTTTGCATGCTAAATTGGGGTGTTCTGCTTTGGTTTTCCTATTATGGAAAAATGGCCTCTCCCCTTTTTTACGAAAGGGAGGTGCGGTTCGCTTGTGCCCTTGATTTTGATCCTATTAGAGTTGAAGGAAGGCAGTAAATAGTGTGTACGCCGTATTTTGCTGAGGATAATACCCTATTTTGGGGTACGTGCTTTAGGGTTTTACCGTTCCGAAGTAATGGTTTTGACCAGGCCCAGAATCTCTTTCGTGGTTGAAGAATGCTTTGAAAGGAAATGGTTTGCCCCACGATCATAGGCGGCCTCCCGGTATTCCGGCAAATCGTGGCCCGTCAGGATGATGATGACCACGCCGGGGTGAAGATCCTTGACCCTCTTCGTTATTTCAAGACCGTTTTTCCCGGGCAGTTGGATGTCCATGAAGATGAGATCCGGCAGGCAGGCATTGATCTTGACCAGTGCCTCCTCCCCGTCCCTTGCCTCATCGAGACGCAAGCCGGGAAATCTGGATTCAAGGAGCGTCCTGAGTGTCAGACGGAAAATGCTGTCATCTTCGACAAGGAGTATCTTTGACATATCCATTTTAGGAACGGTCATTTTTTTCCTTCTGGGCATGTATCAAACTTTAGACTGTTTCCCACTTTACGGGAGGCCCGCTATATGGTAAATAGGGTCTACACTCCATATTTATGTTAGGGGGACCGTATTTATCGGTTGGGGTTTAGAAAGGTGTAGGGGCTGGACAGCAAGTGATCACCTATTACTGAGCGCTTGGAAGATGAGAGGACCTTACAGAATCGTCATCGCGGAGGACCACACCATCCTCAGGGAAGGACTGAGGGCCCTGCTTTCCTCTAAACCGGATTTTGAGATTGTCGGTGAAGCGGAAGACGGCCGTGACGCCATTCGGCGGGTTGGGGAGGAGAGGCCTGATCTTATCCTGATGGACCTTTCCATGCCGAAAATGAACGGTCTCGAGGCCATCAAAGAGATCAACAAACAGAACCCGGAGACAAAGGTCATCGTCTTGACCGTCCACAGAACCGAAGAGTATATCCATGCCGCGCTCCAGGCCGGAGCCGACGGGTATGTATTGAAAGATGCAACCCACAAAGAGCTGGAGATGGCGATTATGAATGTCCTGGAAGGGAAACGCTTCCTCAGCCCGGGGATCTCCGAGAAGATCATTGGGGGCTATCTTGAAGGAAAGTTGAGCGTCAAAACCAGATCGGTGTGGGATACACTTACGAAAAGAGAGCGCGAGATCCTTAAACTCATTGCTGAGGGCAACAAAAACAAGGAAATCGCGGATTACCTTTGCATCAGTCTAAAAACCGTAGAAAAACATCGCACCAACCTGATGAAAAAGCTTGATCTGCACAACGTCGCCACATTGACGACCTTTGCCATGGAAAAGGGCTTGATCAGCCGTTAAAAAATACCTCTCAAATCCTGCAATACTTTGAAATCCTATGCATCCTTCCAGCATTCCATTGATCCCATTGTGATCGGAGCGGACCAAGTCCCGGATTTTTTCCAATAGGCACTTGCCGTTGTCTGTTTACCTCATTCCTGCTCCGCAACCGCCCATGCAGCCTCTATCCTCGTGCCCTCGCCCTTGGTGGAGGCCATGTGAAAGTTTCCGCCGGAGAGTTCGGTTCGCTCTTTCATGCTGGTCAGGCCGAATCCCCGCTCCGGATTTTCGCCGGAGACCGCCTTCTTGAAATCGAATCCCATGCCGTTATCCTCAATGACCAGTTCCATGCGATCATCTCGTCTCTTGAAGGACAAATGGACCAGACTTGCCCCACTGTGTTTTGCAATATTGTTGAGGCCTTCCTGAATCACCCTGTAGACGGCCGTCTTCAGGGCATCGGGGACGTCTCGTTCTTCAATTTCAATGGCAGAGTCGATCTTGATCTCCGAGTAAATAGTCTGAAACCGGCGGCAGAACCATGAAATCGTCGGCAGGATTCCCAGATCGTCCAGGGTGGAGGGCCTGAGGTCCATTACGATTCTTCTCACCTCCTCGATGGCCTTTTGGGTGAGGGGAATGACGTCTCCCAGCAATTTTGCCTCGGGCCGGGTCCCATCACCGGACATCTGAATCAGGAAATTTTCCAGGCTGAACTTGATGGCCCCAAGAGACTGACCGATACTGTCATGGAGTTCCCGCGCGATACGCTTCCTTTCGTTTTCCTGGGCCGACATCAATTGAGACGAGAGAAGGCGAAGTTCCCTCTCCGAGGTGCGGAGGGCCGTTTCGACCTCCTTTCGCTTGGTAATATCCACGACATTGCCTATAATCGCAGGCTTTCCACGGTAGGCGATGCGTGTGTTTCTCCTCGTTACCCAAATAATCCCTCCTTTCCGGGTCAGCTCTCTTGCCTCGTATTCCGATGGTGCGATCTCCCCATGGATTCGCTTTGTCCTGAATACGTTGACAATAGAACGGTCATCCGGGTGGATGAGGTCCAGGGACTCCATGCCTTCGATTTCCGCCCTTCCATAACCGTGCATTCGGGCGAACCGCTCATTGGCAAACACGATACGTCCGTGTTGCTGAATGAATACACCGATCAGGGACTCCTTAACCAGGGTGCTGTACTTCTTCTCGGACTCCATAAGGGCCGTTTCCGCCCGTTTCCGCTCCTCGATCTGATTGCGAAGTTTCTCATTGGCCTCCGCCAGGTCCAGGGTCCTCTCCCGCACGCGTAACTCCAAATTTTCATGGGCCCTTTTTAAGGTCTCTTCGCTTCGCTTGAGGTCTCTGAAGAGAAGATTGTAAGGCTTGATCAGGCTCGTTTCGATAAGGGCTTTGTAAATCAGATAAAAGGAAAAAATTTTCAGGAAATGCCCCAAAAGATTCGAAAAACCATAGGCGTGGGCATAAAAAGTAAATGACAGCTCAGAGCCCGTGGTGATCAGGATGGATAGGACCAGAAATCTCAGGACCTTTGTATCGAAATCCTGTCTCCTGTAATAGAGTAGAACCACAGAGACGGCCAGCATAACGCAAATCATGTATTCGCTTGCCTTCTTGAAGACCGTCAAACCGGTCCCTTCAATAAAGCAGTCCGGAAATATCTTCCAGTAGAAGATGGAGAGTATCGAAAATGAGAAGAGCAGGGCGAATACGACGAAAAATCTTCGGTAATGGAATCCTCCCTTGATAAAGAGAGGCGCAATGAGGAAGGAAACACTCTCCAGATAGCGGGCGGCTATCCACAACTGGGTGGGGAGGTTTGTCGAGGCCTCCGGGAAGACCCCCATGCCTTTGTAGGCAAGGGTATGGAGGAAATCCAGACCGGCGACGAAGAGATAGGCAACCCCCAAAACCATGAGATAGCCGTTTCCCAGGGTGCGCCGGACATTCCAAGCCAGGACGAAGATGCAGCAGGCCACAACAATGCTAAAGACCTCGACCACACCATGAAAGAGGAGATAGTTGTCAAGACTGATCAGGTAAAGGCCCAGGAGGACCAGAAAACCTGAAAACATCTTCCCGTATAGCGGCTTTCCTGTCACCTCTTGCCCCCGTGACGAATGAGAGACGGCCGTGAAACCCGATCGATCCTGTTCTCTCTTCATCGAACTATCCACTCGGCAACCCTTTTCCCTTTGCCATGAAAAATAACAGTTTTTTCTGTCACCCTCAACTCTTTTGCAAAATTCATCATGTAAGACCGACTTGGAAACAATGGTTGACAATTTAGCAGAGATTCGCTCTACTTGCGCAAGTTATACAAAGACCGTATCCGGGATCCTCGGGGGGATACAGTTCTACGATACATGGCGGGCGAGGCATTCCGGACCCTTCAGGACGGTCGGGCGGAGGATTATAAGGCCGCTGCAGGCCGCAGGCCATCAGTGTAAGCGAGCCACAACCCGTCCGCTCTCTTAAAGCCTGAGGGCGTCTTGCCGGTTCGACCGGTCTCCCGCCTTCTCTTCGAGGCAAAGCAATGATTCGGATAACCCCCCATATCGGGATCGATGAGCGGGATATCCAGTATGATTTCATCCGCTCTTCAGGTCCCGGAGGGCAGAATGTCAACAAGGTGTCAACGGCGGTCCAACTCCGCTTTAACGGCGCCGCCCATTTGCCTGAAGCGCTTCGTGATCGTTTGACCCGGCTGGCCGGCAGGCGAATGACCGATGAAGGGGTCATCGTGATCCACGCCAAGCGCTTCCGTACCCAGGAACGAAATCGTCAGGATGCCCTGGACCGCTTGATCGACCTGGTTCGACAGGCTGCGAAAAAACCGAAGCGCCGGGTGAAGACGAAGCCAAGCGTGGCCTCCCGGAAACGGCGTCTGGAACAAAAACGACAACGCAGTAAAATAAAGCGTACGAGACAACATGTTCATACCTCTCAGGATTAATCTTCCCGAGGAACCTCATGCGGATTTCGGTCTCGCAAAGCTTCATCCCGCCCGTGCGGGACAGTTGGACTTTTTACCAAGCCGTCACAAGCCTTTGTTTTGATATAAATGTCCCGCTTGGGAAAGGGGATTTCGATGCCCTGCTGGTCGAAGACCTCCTTCACGCGATCGGTGATGTGGGAAATCGTATCCATCCTCTTTCGCGGTTGGCTGATCCAGACCCTGGCTTCCAGGTTGACGGCCGATTCTCCGAAGCTCTTCGCCACCACCTTCGGCGCGGGACGCTGCATGACCCAATCCAGTTCCAGGGCCACCCTGGTGATGATCTCTTTGGCCTTTTTGACATCTGCATCATAGGCGATGCCGATGGGGATTCTTACCCGGATCTCCTGGGTAATGGTGGTGTAGTTGATGATATCCCGCCGCATGATCTCGTTATTGGGGATGATGATGACAATGTTGTCGGTGGTTCGAATCTTGGTGGCGCGAAGCCCGATGTCCAGCACATCCCCCCAGGTGGAGGAATTGACCGGGGCGGTCCAAACCTCGATCCGGTCTCCCACCTCAAAGGGCCGGTCGATAATCAGGAGAATACCCGCGATCAGGTTGGAGAGGGTATCTTTGGCCGCAAAACCAATGGCAATACCGGCAATACCCGCACCGGCGATAAAGGGCAGGATGTTTACCCCCAGGACATCCAGGGCCAGGATGGCGGCCGTAACGAAAATGATGACGCTGGCGAACCGGTTCAGGAGATCGAAGATCACGTCATCGACTTTACTCTTTGTCCTGTCGGCGAGCTTTTCTCGTAAAAGGGGCAGCAGGGTCCGGGCCATGCCGTTGACAAAAGAGGCCAGGAGCATCACCATGAAGGCAAAGAAAATTTTCTCTATCACGGGCAGGCTGATGAGATTCAGCAGTCCAATGCCGGCCAGGATAAGAATCGTGTAATGCCCCGCCTTCCTGAGCAAAAGAAAGAAGTGGCCTGTGCCCTTGAAAAAGGGATGATCCTGGAATCGCCTTCTCACCCTTCTGACGACCCAGTTGAAAACCCACCATGCAACGGCGGCGACCAGCAGGATCAGCAGCACCTTGGCGCTGGCGTCCAGGATCTGGTCCTGGTGGGCCATGAATTGTCGGTAAACGTCTTGAAATGGATTTTTCATTTGTTGTTTCCCTCTGTTCGCAGTCGCATTTCTTGATAGGCGAAGAATTTCACAGCACCTTGAGGACCTTGAAGGGAATGCGCCCGCGGGTCGCGGCCTCCTCTATGGCTGCCTCTGAGCCCAGGACCTTGACCAGGCCCCTCTCTCTGATGCCCATCAGGGTTTCACCGAAGCGCCTGAAATCCTCTGCCGTTGTGCCCAGGACCTCCTCCCGTATCTGCTGACGATGGGCGTCCGTTTCTCCGGAAAGATAGCGGGCGAGGGAGGTGAATCCCTTGGCATCGGGCAGTT
>CAYNYM010000180.1:0-6639 GCA_964401325.1 uncultured Desulfobacteraceae bacterium
TATGGGGAAATTTTTAAAAATACTTTTTGTGGTCCGTCGTTGCTTTCTTATAATGCCAAGAAGGTGCCAAAAAATATTAATAAATATATCAATTATTTAAAATAAACCTGGATCCATTTCGCGAAATAAAACGATCTATTGGCCAAATGGCGTGAAAAATGTATGCGGTTGCGAAATTTCGCGAATAAGGTGAGGGCGGTCGGAGGGGGTTTTTAAAATAAGTGGCTGTTTACTCGAAAATATGGGTTTTGCCGGTGGGGGCAGCGGAAAGCTTTCAGCATTCAGTATTCAGCGGTCAGCATGCAGCATTCACTTTGTTGGCAGTTTAGATGCAGTTAAGGGAAAAGGGGCAGGGAATCAATCATGTACATCGATGAAAATGAATCCTTCAGGGAGGTGGTGATGCGGGGTTTCAGCAGCCTGAGGTTCGTCAAGGCTTTGCAGCGAACATTGCTCTACTTGAGAACCATCATGCTGGCGGATACCCTATTCCTTTCGATAGAAAATGAGAAGTCGTCCGACCTCAATGTCATGGCATTCGAAGGGGATCGATATTATGAGCAACACGCCAATCAGCTCAAATGATTGCGCGATCACTCGGGATTAGAAGTCGATTCGCCAGTAGGCACCGTAGTAGAAGGCGTCGCCGTCATCCACGGTCTGGCCGTCCACAACATGCTCTTTCTCATCAAACTTGCCGATTTCGGGTGTGACGCTCACCCCCCTGGCCAGGGTGACGGGCATCTGGATATAGTAGAAGGCCTTGTCATCCTCGTCTTCCATGCCATAGGTGGGATTGTCTCGTTCAATCTTGACAGATCCGTAACCCGCTTCAAAGGCCAGCATGTCGGTTAATTTCATGCCCACAAGAGCCATGTAGCCCAATGCTTCTACATCCTTGATGTCTCCCCCATAGGCCTTGGCCGCAAAGGGATTTCCCGACAGGTAAAGGCCGTACTCATAGGGATTCCGGGACAGCCAGACATCACCCTTGAAATAGACCAGACCGATGGGGAAATGTACCATCATACCGGCATAGTAACCATCGACATCCATGGTGTAATCCGTGGAGGCGTCGCGGGCCTCCAGCCAGTTGTACCCGCCGAATACGCCGAAATCCACCATCCCGATTTTTCCGTCGAAGCTCGCCTCGACCTTGGGCATCATGCTTTCGGTGTCAAAATCCGCCGAGGCAATTCCGAGATTCCCTGCAATGGCATTCGTTCCCGGGTCGGCAAAAGAAACCTTTAAAGTGCCGACCTCAAAGGGGAAGTGGACCGCCACCTGAGGGGTCCTCGAGCTTCCACCGGCGTCACCGTAAGCGGTTCCGTCGCCGCCGTCATAGACGGAGTTGGATATCTCATGGTTGGTGGCGGACCAGGTCTGCCCGACCACCAGGGAGCCCGGGCCGAAATCCCAGGAAGCCCACCACTGCCTGAAGAAGCTGGTGCCCCTGGGCCGGATCTCCACATTGGCGGCGATGTCGCCTGATTTGAATTTAACGCCGAAACGGCTTGAGCCGTAACAAAGATCCCACCAGACATCCGTTTCGTGATAAAGACCGTTCGTCGCCTTACCCGGGCCACCCCAGCCGATGGCTGGTTTTCCCCAGTCGCTGGTGAGGATGTTGCCGGTTTTTGCGTCTCTGTCGACCCAGAAGGTATCCATGCGGACGTTGCCGTAAAAAGAGACGTCTTTGTCAGTGGCCAGGGCGTTCATGACACAACCCGAGACGATTGCTATTCCTGCCAAATAGAGGAAGATCTTTCTCATGAAATTTTATTCCTTGGCCAAAATAATCAGGAAAATAAATTTTTCATGGACGTGGCGATGCTGGTCTTCAAAACACTGAGAAGTAAAAAAAATAAAATTTTTCTGAAGCAGAAAGGTATAGCGCCTGGCCCCGTGGAGGATGTGATGAATCTGAACGGCAGAGGTCGGAGATTTCGTTGGCCCTGTTTCGTGAATCGGATATCGGTCTGATCAATGGCAGGATCCCCGCCTATCATTCAAATGATAATATAATATCATGTGGATGAAATTTTTCAATAGGCATGGGAAAGGAGCGATCTTTGAATTTAACACGCAATATGTCCTGACCGGCTAGGATCAAAACCGGTCCTCAAACCCCTCATCCCTCCCCCAGGGCCCGCCGCAGTCTCGCCTTGGCGAGATTGTGGTCATAGAGGGCGTTGTAGTAATTGTTCCTTGCCCGGGTCAGCAGGGTCTGGGCGTCCAGCACTTCGGTCATGGTGGTGACCTGCGCCCTGTACCTTTGTTCGCTGACCCTGAGGTTTTCTTCGGCCTGTTCCACGGCTTTTTCCGTGGTGGGGATGTTTCGGTCCGCCACTTCGAGATCCAGGATCGCCTGTTTGAGCTCGAGTCGGATCTGGTCTTCCAGGGCTGCTTTGGTGTCGGTGAGTTGTTTTCGAACACTCTGCTTTTCTCTGACCGCGCTACGGGTCTTCCCCCATTCGAAAAAGGTCCAGGTCAACCCGGCCGTCACTTGCCAGTAATTTCGGTCGTGAAAGGCGCTGCCCGAGACGCCGGGATCATCCCCTTCCTTGATGTAGTCATAGTTCAGGGCCGCCTCGGGGTAGAAGGCGCTCTTGGCGAGCCGAATCTGCTGATCGGCCTGGAGGAGGTTGATATCAAGGGCCTTGACCTCGGGACGGTATTGAAGCGCCCTTTGATGATAGTCCTCGTAACTCGCGGTCTCCTGCCTGTAGACCAGAATGTCTTCCACTTCCACCGGTTCGTTCACGGGCCTGGTGAGCAGGGTGTTGAAGGCGGCCCGGGCGAGGGCGACGTTGTTTTGGGCCTTCACCAGATCCTGTTTTGCATCGGCCAGCTCCACCTCGGCCTTGAGAAGATCGTTGACTGGAATCATGCCCACCTTGTAGAAACTGCGGGCCACGACGACGTTGGATTGGAGCGATTCAACCGCCTTTTCCGCCACCTGCAGCCCCTTTTCCGCCCTGAGGATATCGAAGTAGGCCTCCTTGACCCCGAGGGTGAGATCCAGTTTGGCCAGATCCAACTCGATTTGGGCCAGGTCGATCCCCAGTCGGGCCAGTTCATGGGCGCTCGTCAGGGCGAACCCGGTAAAAAGGGGCTGTGTGACGGTCGCCTTCCATTGGTAGTTGTCTTGGGTGTTTTGGTCATAGGCTGGAATCTCCAATCCGCCGCCAAGGGGGATGGCCGTGCTCCTGGTGACCTCCGAAAGACGGGTGTACCCGTAGGACGTACTCAGTTTGGGAAGAAAATCCGCTTTGGCCTGATCTTTGACATAACGGGCTTCCTCAGTCTTCTCTTGAACGGTCTTCAGGGACCGGTTGTTTTCCAGGGCCTCCTGAATGCTCTGTTCCAGGGTGTAGAGGTCCCCGGCTTGGGCCTGGACCGCGGCGGCGGATAGGGTAAGAAGAAAGAAACAGATCACAAAAAGGCCTGACAATGGTTTGTTCTTAAATGATTTTTTCATTTTTCAATACCTGATTTTTTTAATTCCCCGGTTCAGGGGTCAGGGATGTTTTTGTCTTTTCAACCCCTGAACCCTGAACCTCTGAACTTTGAACCATGATGGTTTTGAATTTTCTGCTACTCCAACTTAAGGAGCGCCTGTTGCTTCCGGGGCCGGATCCTTTACACTCCCCTTCTTCCTTCCGAATAGCCTCACGACTACCACGAAGAACAGCGGAATAAAGAAGATCGCCAGAAAGGTCGCGGTCACCATCCCGCCCAGGACGCAGGTGCCGATGGCCTTCTGCGCGCCGGCGCCCGCACTGTTGGCGAGAGCCAGGGGGAGCACGCCGAAGCCGAAGGCAAGTGAGGTCATCACGATCGGACGAAGCCTTAGTTTGGCCCCTTCCAGAGTGGCCTCGATCAGACCCATACCCTCCCGCATCTTGCCTTGGGCGAACTGGACGATCAGGATGGCGTTCTTGGTGGTTAGGCCCAGCACGGTCAATAGGCCGATCTGGAAGTATACGTCATTGGGCATTCCCCGCCAGGAGGACGCCAAAACCCCGCCGATGACCCCAAGCGGTAAGGCCAGCAGGATGGAAACAGGGATGGTCCAGCTCTCGTAAAGGGCCGCCAGGAAGAGGAAAATGACGAGGACTGAAACCGCATACAGGATCGGTGCCTGCGATGTACTCATCCGCTCCTGATAGGAAAGGCCCGTCCAGTCAAAACCGATGCCTTTGGGCAGCTTGGATACGATTTCCTCCATGGCCTGCATGGCATCGCCTGAACTGACCCCCTGGACCGGCTCCCCCACGATGTTCAAAGACGGGAAACTGTTGTATCGTTCCAGACGGGGAGAGCCCTGGGTCCAACGTCCTGATGCGACGGCGGAAAAGGGCACCATGGCGCCTGTGTTACCTCGAAAGTAGAGCTTGTTCAGGTGGTCGGGAAGCATACGGAAGGGCGCGTCAGCCTGCACATAGACCCGCTTCACCCGTCCCCCCTGGATAAAGTCGTTGACATAGGCACTGCCGAAGGCCGCCGATATGCCGTTATGGATGGTGGAAACAGGGATTCCGAGGGTGCCTGCCTTTTCCCAATCCACATCCACCCGGTACTGGGGCTGATCCTCCATGCCGTTAGGACGCACCGCTGTCAGACGTGGGTCTTTGGCCGCCATACCAAGGAGTTGGTTGCGGGCAGACATCAGCGCCTTGTGGCCTATGCCGCCCCGGTCCTGAAGCTCAAAGTCGAACCCCTCGGCATTACCTAGTTCGATCACGGATGGCGGTGCAAAGGCGAAGACCAGGGCGTTTCGAATGCGCGCGAACCTTCCCATGGCCCTCTTGGCCACCGCGTCGACCTTGAGGTCCGGCCGTTCGCGCAGGTCCCAGTCCCTCAGTTGGATAAACGCCATTCCCATGTTCTGCCCCATGCCGGACATGCTGAAACCTGAAATGGTAAAGCAGGATTCCACCGCCTCCTTTTCATCCTCCAGGAAATACTGCCTGACCTCATCCATTATTGTATCTGTTTGCTCCAGGGTGGAACCGGTCGGCAGCATTACCTGAGAAAACAGGATCCCCTGATCTTCATCAGGCAGGTAGGCGGTGGGCATGCGCTGGAAAAGAAAACCGAGGGCCACCACGATCAACAGAAAACAAAACAGGTAACGCAGTTTTCCTGCAAGCATTGCGCCCACCATGGCCTGATATCTGTCCCGGACCCTGGAGAACAGGCGATTGAACCAGCGGAAGAAAGGACGAAAGAGGAAAAACACATGGTCTGATGAAGAATGCCCCTTGACCACGGGCTTGAGAAGGGTTGCGCACAGAACTGGCGTCAGGATCAGGGCCACCACCACCGAAAGCAGCATGGAGGCTATGATGGTCACGGAAAATTGCCGGTAGATGACCCCTGTTGAGCCTGTAAAAAAGATCATGGGACCGAACACGGCCGAGAGCACCAGCCCGATGCCGATCAAGGCGCTCGTGATCTCCCCCATGGACTTGCGGGTGGCCTCTTTTGGGGAAAGGCCCTCCTCGCTCATGACCCGTTCCACGTTTTCCACCACCACGATGGCATCGTCCACAAGGAGGCCGATGGCCAAGACCATGGCGAACATGGTCAACATGTTGATGGAGAATCCGAACAGGGCCAGCACGGCGAAGGTGCCCAAGATGACCACCGGCACCGCGATGGTCGGGATCAGGGTCGCCCGGATGTTTCCAAGAAAAAGATACATGACCAGAAACACCAGCAGAATCGCCTCCAAAAGGGTCTTCACCACTTCCCCGATCGCCACCTCCACGAAAGGGGTGGTGTCATAGGGATAGATGACCTTCATGCCGGCGGGAAAATATCGGGACAGCTCCTCCATCTTGGCCTTGACCGCATCGGCCGTATCCAGGGCATTGGCCCCTGCAGACTGCCTGATGGCCAGGCCGGCCGAAGGATTGCCGTTGAAGAGCGCTTCAACGCCATAGAACTCTGTGCCCAGTTCCGTCCGTCCCATATCGCGGACACGTACGACAGAGCCGTCGGGGTTGTTACGGATCGGGATGGCGGCGAATTCCTCCGGGGTTTGAAGCAGGTTCTGTACGATGATGGAGGCGTTCAACCTCTGGCCCTTTAAGGCCGGGGCCCCGCCGAAGGCGCCCGCCGAGATTTCCACGTTGTAGGCTCGAAGGACCCTGATCACATCTTCCACGGTCAGATGAAACTCGGTCAGCTTGTCCGGGTCCAGCCAGATCCGCATGGCATACTGGGAGCCGAAGGTTTCCACTTCTCCCACACCGGGCACACGGGCCAGCACCTTTTCAACGTTGGATTGGGCATAGTCTCTCAGGTCATTGCCGTCCATGCTCCCGTCCTCCGAGATCAGGCCGACCAGCATCAGATAGTTTCGCGTGGACTTACTGACCTTGACGCCCTGGCGCTGAATCACTTCGGGCAGACTCGCCATGGCGAGTTGGAGCTTGTTCTGCACCTTGGACCAGGCAAGATCCGGATCCGTGCCGGGCGCGAAGGTGAGCTCGATACGGCCGGAACCGGAAGAATCGCTCGTGGCCGACATATAGATCAATTTGTCAAACCCGGTCATCTTCTGCTCGATGATCTGAATGACCGTGTTTTCCACGGTCTCGGCCGAGGCACCCGGGTACATGGCCTCGA
>CAYNYM010000181.1:0-5556 GCA_964401325.1 uncultured Desulfobacteraceae bacterium
GATCCAGATCCAGATATTGGCACCGGACCAGACAATCCAGTGTTTCACAATTCAGGCAGGTGTCTCTGTCACAAATAAGGTCCCGCATCATAGCGCCCCCTTCCCTATTTCTTGTGATTGACCGATCCCGGGCCGACCAAGACTAAAAGGTCGTCGGCCAGTTGGCAAGATGACGTCGACTCATCCATTTGTCCTCGGCGTCCCGAACAACCCGGAGCACCTTGATCAGATAATCCCTCGTATCTCTCGGGTCGATAATATCCTGGATATAATAGGCACCGGCCGACGGATACGGGGAACCGTCCCCGATCATCTTTTCCACCTCTTTTTCACGTTCCGCCTCAGGCAGGTTTCCATAGACCACATCCGCGGCGATCAGGGGATCCATGAACCCGACCTCCGCCGTGGGCCAGGCCGCCAGAAAATCGGGCCCCCCGCCCATGCCGCACATGTTCACGGTCACCTGCCCGTATGTCTTGCGGATAATGATCGCAATTTTGGGCACGGTCACCTGATACAGGCACTGAAGGGCATTGACCACCTTGCCCCCCACCTTCTTGATCTCCCCCTCCTTCCCGACCATATGACCCGGCGTGTCATGCAAAAAAACGAGGGGGATATTGTAGGAATCACAGAGACAAAGAAAGCTCATCATCTTGTCCAGGGCATCCGTATCCGTGGCGCCCATGTTCACGATGGGATTGTTGGCCACGATCCCCACCACATCCCCGTTGATCCGGGCCAGGGTCGTGATCAGCATGCGGGCAAAATCCGGCTTCAGCTCAAAATGCTCCCCCCCGTCCACGAGACATTCCACGATACCGTGCATGTCGTAGACCCTTTTTCTATCTTCGGGGAGCACCTCCAGGATACGGGCCATTCTCTCTTCCGATCCCTCCGGGACGGGTCTTTCAGGGGGCAGTTCACCATGATGATTGGGCATGTAGTCCAGGTAGCGCCGAATGATCTGCCAGCATTCCGCCTCATCCTCGGCCACTCTGTCGGTGATTCCCGTAATCTTTGAATGGACCTCCCACCCCCCCATCTCCTCACCCGTGTAGGTCTGCCCGATGGCCCGGCCCAGGGCGCGGGGTCCGGATACCGAGATGGCGCTCCCCTTGACCTGGACCACAAAATCGGCCAGGTTGGCCTGAAAGTCGGCCACCCCGTAACACTCCCCCAGGGCCGCAAAGATCAAGGGCTGGGTTCGAAAATGGGTATATTCGGTCCTGAGCCCGTCCAATTCATAGCCGGTCAGCTCACAGACCTCCTTGGACCCCTGGCAGTCCGGCATTCGCGCCCCTCCGGCCTCGCCCAAAAATACCAGGGGGACCTTGACCTTTTCCTTCACCTGTTTTTTGAAGCTGAGGAGTTTCTTCAGGTTGACCTTGGCATTGGTGGAGGCGAGGACCGTAAAATCATTGACGATCACCGCCACCCTCCTGCCGCCGATCAGCCCGTACCCGCATATGAGGCCGTCAGCAGGGGTCCGGTCCTCCGCTCCCGGAAAATCCGAGTGGGCAAAGAGCCCCATCTCCATAAACGATCCGGAATCCAGGAGTCGATCGATCCGCTCCCTGGCGGTAAGCCATCCCCTGTCGTGCTGTCTGTTGACCTTTTCAGGGCCCCCCATCTGGAGAAATTTATCGCGTCTGTCTTTTAGTTCCTTTAACAACCCATCTATTTTTGTCATGATATCGACCTACTCCCATCCTTTATACCCAATACACCCTCCCAAAGCTTCAGGTGTCCGGATAGATCATTTTTCCTTCCATTCCGGCTTCCGCTTATCCAAAAAGGCATCGATTCCTTCCATGGCGTCCTCGGTCACACAAAGGGCGGAAAAGACCTCGTTGCTGTAGGCCAGGGCCTTGGTGTATTCCAGGTCGGACATGCCGTAAAAGGCCTCTTTCCCCATCTGGAGGGCGAGGGGGCTCTTCTTTGCCAGCTTGGCGGCCAGGGCCATGGTTTCCGCCTCCAGTTCGTCCACCGGCACCACCCTGTTGACGAGTCCCCACTTTTCCGCAACCCCGGCATCAATCATATCTCCTGTCAGCAACATCTCCAGGGCCCTCTTTCGCCCCAGGGAGCGGGAAAGAGGGACGGCAGGTCCCATGCAGAAGAGCCCTACATTGATGGCCGTGGTCCCAATTTTGGTCCCCTCTGCCACAACGGCCAGATCGCATGCCGCAATGAGGCCGGCCCCGTTGGCGACGGCATAACCGTGGGCGGAGGCGATCACCGGTTTTTTCATCTCCGCAATCACCTGGATCATGCCCTCCATCAGTGCCGACAATTCCCGGTATTCCTGCAAAGACTTGCCCTTCATTTCAGAGACATCGATGCCCGTGCAAAAGGCCTTCCCCGCCCCTTTGATCACGACAACCCGAATCATCCTGTCCGTCTCCAGTTCCAGAAGCCCCCGGCTCAACTCCCGGGCAAGTGACACATTAAAGGTGTTGAAGGCCTCCGGACGGTTCAGGGTAATGATACCGATGTGTTTTTTCTTCTCAAGGATAATACTTTCATAAGTCATAATTTTTTCCTCCGCTCTTTGTGAGGTCTTAATTCAAGGAGCGCCCCGTTCAAGGGCGCTCTCAGAGGGGGACCCGGCATATCCGTCTTGCATGAAGATAATGCTCGGTGAAAACCGCCCCGTTATCTCCGGGGGCGGCTATGGGGGTAATCAGGCAGGGATCCCCCTGATCGGCAGCAAAACTATCCGGCACGATACACACAGGATTACCTCGTTCATATCCTGAAATGCACACCATCTCCCGGGGTAAGCCCCGGTCCGGTTCCCCTGAGAGGTCTAGAATTCTGCTCCCCTGTAGAAGCATCCTGGAGAAAACGACCCCTTTCCCCGCCGTGTCCAAACAAAACGATGTGACCCCGTTTTCCTTCCTTCTTGCCGTGACACGGGTCAGCATGCCGGCGGCACAATCCAACACCCCATGGCCGGGATCTACCCACAGCCCGAGGCCGGGGAAAAGATCCCTCACTTCTTCCAGGTTTTCGGCCGTTTTCAGGGGATCAGGACACCCGGTTTCAGGGGTCGGGGTAATTCCCCATCCACCTCCCAGGCATAGGATTTTACAGTCCGGAAAGTCCCGGATCAATGCCCTCAGGTCCGCTAAATCAGCCTTGCCCGGGACATAGAACCCTGTCAACCTTGCGCCGAGAGCGTTCAGCCGATCTTGAAGCGCGGTTATCCGGGCCGTGGGGGCCGCCTCTTTTCTCCCCCTGCCGGACAAATCCACGCATGCCAGGAGATTCCTCCCTTTAAAAAAAATCGATGCCTTGTCCAATGGACCGAGATCATTCAAAACGGCCAAGGCACCGGTCTTGAGAGGATCCGCCCAATCATCCGTGTATTCGCCTTCGGGAACGAACATCACCTGATGACCCGGGCATTGGGGCAGGGATTCAAAGACCTTTCTGGCTTCAGGTGCTGACGTGCATTTGAACCCCGCCCCCAGGGTAAAGGCCCTTTCCAGGATCTCGGGATGCGGGTTGGCCGCCAGAGGATAAAAGAGTTTTTCTATCGACTCGATGGACAGGAGATCAAAGAGAATATCGTTGATGGTTTCCCCATCATACACGGCGACAGGGCACCTTTCGCGCAGGAGCCCCAGGAGGTCATCTCTCCTGGCAACCCACCATTGATGAGGAAGGGAGGACATAATCCGGCAACTCCCTGTAAAGGAATAGGATCCAAGCCCACAGGATTTCATGGTGTGCGTTGAGAAATGGGCACCACCCTGTGCACAGCGGGCACGGTTCTATATCCTGAAGATAGGGTTTGATGAAATAAGCGCATTCAATCTTCGGCTCACGGGTTGCCTGAGTCCTGGAAAATCCCGAAAAGCCTCGATGGAAAGCCGCGGGGTATATGGGTAGTGCCTTGCAAAGAGTATGGTTTATTTCCTCTCCTGTCAAATCGATCTTCACCTCGGGGACAAAAACAGGCCTTTAAGTCGCTTGGTTTCATGGGTTCCCGTTGAAAAAATAATTTGTAATGGGATGGCGATTTTTAGTATTTTGGAAGGCAATGACTTTATAGATGAGGTGTAAAACCATGAATGCGGACAAGAACGGTACGGAAAACGCGGGTCAAACGGCACAGGGCGGGACGGAGTTGAACACCCTTTTGAAACGGAGCAGGAAAGCCCTTGAAGGAAAATACCGTCAAGAGATCAGCGAATTATTGGGGCTTTCCGAGATCGAGATTCAAATGACAGGCGGGCTCGACCGCGATGTCCATGAAATTTTGATTTCAGTGGTCATGGAGGCCTCCCATCTCGGGATTCCCGAAGATGTCTTGAAAAGTCGAATCAAGAAACATGGAGAAGGCGCCGTTAGAATCGCCAAGCTTGTCCCCAGTCTCGCCCGCCTGTTTTCGTGAAGGATTGACATGGCCGGGGCAAGGCCTCGATCGCTATTTCAGGCCATTTGGCTTCCGGACATACGTGAAGCCTTGGAAAGGGAATGTCGTTGAATGAAGATACCGCCAAGACCTGCAAACGTTGCGGTAACTGCTGCAGGACCTGTCTTTTTGCCTATATCACCGATGAAGACCTGTCCAGGTGGAAACAAGAGGGCAGGGAAGACATCCTCCACATCCTCGAAAATACGGCGCCTGTTTGGGCCGGCGATCGCCTGATATCCGCGAGGACCGGTCGGATGATCCGTTCCTGCCCCTTTCTCACATGGGAGGGGCAACTTGCCACCTGCACGATTCACGAAACCCGGCCCCGAGTATGCAGGGATTACATCCCGGGGTCCAATGAACTCTGTTCCCAATTCGTGGGCAGGGGCTCACAAGCGAGATCATTCTCCCAATCGTGATTGCATCAACCGTATTCTTTGAGCTCATCGGCCCTGTTCTGACGCGCCTTTCCCTGGTCCGGGCGAGGGAGACAAAGGGTTAGACCCCCTTTTCCAGGAGTTCGATGAGAAGGCGGCCCGGCATCATGAGAAAGGAGATCCGGGTCGGTTCCCTGCAATCCCTCTTCAGATTGAGATCATAGGCCCGGCAATCAACGGGTGCGCATACGACCCGGAACCCCTTTTCCTCCAGTTCCCTGATTACGGCATCGATATCATCCACCTCGAAACAGAGGTGATGAAGACCCGCCCCCCTTTTTTCCAGGAAATGGCTGATTGGCGAGCTCTTATCCGTGGGTTCGAGGAGGTCGATATGCACATGGTCCCCTCATCCAGGCCGAGAAGACGAAAGGTCTCCCGGTAGGTTTCTATCTCCGGAACGACGAGGCCGATGTGGTTCAATTTTATAGCCATTAGGTTACCTCACATGAAATGACCGGTTTGTGCGCATCCGGAAACAGGCATTCCCGGATTTCAGCTGAAGTCTGATTGCGCATAGCTGATCGCTGACCGCTGAAATATTTTTTATCTTCCGCTTGCATGTCATCGAAAATCAAGATAAAGATAAGCATATCCTGCATATTATATCTTTTCAATTTTATCCCTTGTAAACCCTTTAAATTCAGACGGGGGGTACGGAAGATGACCATCAAGAAAATTGCCTGCTGT
>CAYNYM010000181.1:5566-6627 GCA_964401325.1 uncultured Desulfobacteraceae bacterium
CGTATCTTTTCAATCTTAGTATTGGATCGGCCTTTTGAAAAAATGAAGGTCCTTGGTCATGGCAATCTCGTTTCAAAAAAGAGAACCTAACGGGAAGATTGATGAAAACCCTTAAGATTCAAACGGGGGATGTGATGATGACCATCAAGAAAATTGCCTGTTGTATAGATTTTTCGGAAAACGCCGGCAGGGCCCTTGACAGGGCCCTTGAAATGGCCGAAAAGTTCCAGGCCAAACTTTTTGTGGTCCACGTCCTGCCGCCTGTTGTCAACCCGGTGCTGGCGGACATGGATCTCACCTGGCCCGATGAGTCCAAGAAATCTCTGATCCTCAAGGTGGAAGAGAGGATCGAGCGGGAATACGAGATCAGGATTAAGGGCAGCGTTCATTCCGAACTGGTGGTCCTGGACGGCCATGTCTCTTCCGAAATCCTGAGATTTCTCGAAGAGAGTGAGATGGATCTTGTGGTGGTCGGTTCCTATGGGGCCACAGGTATGGGCCTGGTCGTGTTCGGCAGCGTGGCCAACCGCGTATCGCATAAGGCGCCATGCTCGGTGATGATCGTCAGATAGTTTCCATCCCGAAGTAATCTTTTTTCAAGAATTCATTTTACAGACCCAATTTCTTATCATCCTAATAACCCGATAGAGGAGGACGTTTAGAAATGGAAATCAAAACATTGGGTGTTGTCGGGGCAGGACAGATGGGCGCCGGCATCGCACAGGTGGCGGCCGCAAAAGGGATGTCCGTTATGATGAGCGACATCCGTGATGAGTTCCTGGAAAGGGGGTTTTCCGCCATCGAAGCCGGCCTCGGGCGTTTGGTCAAGAAGGGCAAAATCAACGAAGAAGACCAAAAGGCCGTTCTCGCAAGAATCGAGGGAACAACCGCCATCGGCGACATGGCCAAGGCCGACTTTGTGGTCGAAGCGGCAACTGAAAACGAGGACCTCAAGCTCAAGATTTTCCGGGACCTCGATGAGGCCTGCAGAGAAGGGGTCATCCTTTCGAAACAGTTTTTAATTCTTATATGGTAGAGTTTGTTCCATTAACAGGTTTTGT
>CAYNYM010000182.1:0-453 GCA_964401325.1 uncultured Desulfobacteraceae bacterium
GGCAGCAACGAACAAACGGATATGTACATTGCCGATAATCGGACCGCCTGGTCGGGAGGTGCACTTTGGACGGCTTTCCAGGCGAATCAGAACACCATTGACTGGCCCGCTACGGCTGACAGCGCCATAACCGTTGCATCTTACAGCACGAGAGGATGGTCCGGTTTGGCGGCCGGAGACCTGAGCAACTTCAGCCCCGAAGGACCAAGGATAGACGGCCAGGACATCATGGATATAGCAGCCCCCGGTAACTTTGACATAGGCTCCGCACTTTCTAAGGATGCGAACGGAGGAAGTCTGGGGAGTTATCGCTGGTTCAGTGGAACAAGCGCGGCAGGACCCCATGTGGCCGGAGCAAGTGCCCTGCTGCTTCAATGGGACCCCACCCTGAATCACGGGCAGGTTAAGACGTTGCTGCAACAAAATGCGAGAACCGACGCTTTTACAGGTGTT
>CAYNYM010000182.1:470-6584 GCA_964401325.1 uncultured Desulfobacteraceae bacterium
AACGGACCTTACACGGCCGCTTGCCAGGGCACCACAACGGAAGTCACTCTCGACGGTAGCGGTACCATTGATCCTAACCCCGGCGACATTTTAACCTATTCTTGGACAACGGATTGTCCAGGAGGAAGTTTTGATGATTCAAGCAGCCAGAATCCTGTGCTTACCATCGATTCGTCCCCTGGCTGTTTTTTGTGCAATGTTTCTCTGACCGTAACCGACCTGGCAGGCGCTTCAGACAGTTGTTCGAATACCGTCACAATTTACGATAACGAATCCCCTGTTCTCAGTTGCCCTCCTGACATCACGATCGAGTGTGATGAGTCCTCAGACCCGGCCAATACAGGGACTGCGACAGCGACCGATACCTGTGACAGTAACCCATCGTTGAGTTACTCAGACATGGAAACACCCGGCGCATGCCCACAGGAAAAAACAATCGCCAGGACCTGGACGGCCAAGGATGCGTGCCTTAATGAAAGCTCCTGCGTCCAAATTATTGACGTGGTGGACACAACGGCACCGGTCATTGTCTGCAATGCGCCAGCCTCTATTACGCCGCCGGATGCGCCTATCTCATTCAAGGCTTCGGCAATAGACAACTGCGATGCTGCTCCCGTAGTGGAGATCATAACTTACGATTGCTTTTTCTATACCAAAAAGGGAAAGCGGATCGACAAGACGGAATCCTGTGTAGTTGAGGTGGAAGGTGATACCATAACCATCCTGGACAGTGGTGGGGTTGGAGACAATATCACCTGGACTGTTCTAGCGACTGACAGTTGTGGGAATGTCGCAGAGCTAGTATGTGATGTGGAAGTCATCAACCCCGGTAACCCATGATTCCTTTCAGAGGGCTATCTTTGGCAATTAATAAAGGCAGGGTCATCAAGGCTCTGCCTTTTTTTCAATTCCATTACCGCTATCTATACCTAAATTTCGGAATTTTCATTCTTATCTATTGTAATCGCAATAAAATCCCCTACACTCTGAAATTATAGACTTCGATAAAAAAACTGGACTCTGACTCGAGAACAGGATACCCATTTGATAACGTAAAATATTTTTCGCTTTTTTAGAGAGGGACGGCAGTGCCCTCACGTGGTATCAATTGAAGTAACCAAACCAAAATTGAACCACAGAAAGGAGCACTGCCATGGATTCGCATTCTACACCAAATAAGAAAAAAATCATCCAGCTTAATGAATCCGCCATCAAAGACCATCTTGGAGAGATGGTCCGCACTACGGTGGAAGAGACCCTGAACCAGATGCTTGACGCCGAAGCCGACCGCCTTTGTAATGCAGAGAAATATCAACGCTCTGAGGCCCGCCAAGATACCAGAGCAGGCCATTATCAGCGCACATTGCATACCAAAGCCGGTAAGGTTGCACTGAAGGTCCCCAAGCTTCGCCGTCAGACTTTTGAGACAGCCATCATAGAACGCTACCGCCGCCGCGAGACTTCAGTGGAAGAGGCATTGGTCGAGATGTATCTTGCCGGGGTTTCCGTGCGACGGGTTGAAGACATCACCGAAGCGCTATGGGGTACAAAAGTCAGTCCCGGCACCATCAGCAATCTCAACAAGAAAGTCTATAAAACCATCGAAGCCTGGCGAAAGCGACCGATCAATGGAAAGTATCCCTATGTGTATCTGGACGGGCTCGTTTTAAAGCGCAGCTGGGCTGGCGAGGTCAGCAATGTGTCGGTCCTAGTGGCCATCGGAGTCAACGATAAGGGACACAGAAAGATCCTTGGTGTGGTCGAGGGCGCCAAGGAGGACAAGGCCGGATGGTCGGATTTTCTTCGGCATCTGAAAAAGCGTGGCCTGAAGGGAGTAAGGCTTTTCATCAGTGATGCTTGTATGGGTTTGATCGAGTCGGTGGCCGACTTTTACCCCGATGCTCGATGGCAGCGCTGCACAGTGCATTTCTACCGCAATGTCTTCAGTGTGGTGCCACGGAAAAAAATGGCTCTCGTAGCGGCCATGCTCAAGGCCATTCACGCATCCGAAGATCTACAGGCCGCCCGAGACAAGGCCCGTGCGGTCTGGGCCAAGCTTCAAGATATGAAACTGCCCAAGGCTGCAGAAAAGGTCAAAGAGAGTATTGAGCAGACCCTGACCTATTACCATTTTCCGCAGAAACACTGGCGGCGTATTCGAACCAACAATGGCCTGGAAAGAATCATGAAGGAGATCCGCAGACGAACACGGGTGGTTGGTGCCTTCCCTGACGGAAACTCCGCATTAATGCTCTGTGCTGCTCGACTGCGTTATGTTGCCGGATCCCGTTGGGGCCAGAAGCGTTACCTGGACATGGACCTTCTCAAAGACCAAGAACTGGAAGAGCAACTGGAAGCAGCTTCTGCATGATCCACTAAAAGGGCACTGCAGAAAAAAGCGAAAAAATCTTTACACAACCACCCATTTTTTTCTTCGAGTCGCCGCCGCTCAGAGGTTGTGATATGTTCCGAAAGGTTAAGATATCATCCACCTTGAAAAACCTTTGATAAGTCTGACAAATCCAAGTTTCCCCTAATGTCCGGTATCTGCCAGAGATCACAACATCGCGCAATTCTACAATAAGACATTGATGTCCCAGATGAATCATGCCGTTTAAAATCCAAAGGTTCTTACCCGTTTCCCAACTCCCGACGATCGTGGATCATAAACTGATAACCCCACTGCCTCATGTTTTTTCCCTTCGAGAATGAACCTGTTAAAGGCATACAACCCCCTTAAATCCTTTCTCTTTCCTGTTTTATTCTTGAATGTTGACTCCCAAAAGAAAGATCATGAACTATTACAGCCCTTTTTAATACAAACCTGAAGGAAGGGGAGGACCCGGATGATGGAAACCATTTCATTCAGACTCAACGATAAACCCGTCAGTTTGCGGGTGGACGGCGATCGGATGCTCCTGTGGGTGCTTCGCACCGATTTCGGCCTGACCGGGCCCAAATATGGTTGCGGACAGGAGCAGTGCGGTGCCTGCACGGTTCTTGTAAACCATGAGGCGGTCTTATCCTGCCAGACCCCCGTCAGGGAAGTCCGGGGTAAGGACGTCCTGACCATTGAAGGGCTGGCCGGGAAAGGAACCCTTCATCCCCTTCAAAAGGCCTTTATCGAACATGACGCCCTTCAATGCGGTTTCTGCACCCCGGGGATGATTCTCAAGGCGTACAGTCTGTTGAAGGAAACCCCCCGACCGGCCCGCGAGGACATCATTCAGGGAATGGAGGGCAATCTCTGCCGGTGCGGATCGCATATCAGGATCGTGCGGGCCATTCAGGCGGCCGCGGAACACATGAAGGGAGGTGCCTAGCCATGGAAAAGAGGGATCATGAAAAACTGTCTTTTCGTCAAACGGCATCCTCCCTGCCCCTCAACCGCAGGGAGTTCCTGAAGCGTATCGGGGTCCTGGGGGGCGGCATCATCGTCTATTTCTCCTACGGAGATCCCCTGTCCCTGGCGCAACCTGCCCCTAGCGAGGGCCGCCGGGGATTTGCACCGGACGATTTCAACGCCTTTCTCGCCATTGCAGCCGACGGCAGGATCACCTGCTATACAGGAAAGATCGAAATGGGCCAGGGCGTGATCACCTCCCTTGCCCAGATGGCGGCCGACGAGCTCGACGCCCCTTTTGCGGCCGTCCGGATGGTGATGGGGGACACGGATCTCTGCCCCTGGGATCGCGGCACGTGGGGATCTATGACCACTCGCTTCTTCGGTCCCCTGCTCAGGCAGGCAGCGGCCGAAGCAAGGGCCGTTTTGCTGGAACTCGCCGCTGAAGCGCTCCAAGTCCCCCTGGAGAGGTTGGCGGCAAAAAACGGCGTGATATTCGATAAGTCCCGCACAGGCAGTCGCGTCACATTTGCCCAACTGACAAAAGGGAAACAAATCGAAAGACATTTGAAGAGCAAACCGCCCTTGAAAGAGGCCGCTCAGTTCAATGTCATGGGTCAATCATTCCTGCGGACTGACGCCCTCGAAAAGGTGACCGGTGAGGCCAAGTACGCCGGGGACATTCACCTGCCAGGGATGTTGTATGCCAGGATTTTTAGACCTCCCGCTCACGGGGCAAAATTGAAGAGAGTGGATATATCCGGCGCAAAAAAGGTGGAAGGTGCACTCGTGGTTCAGGAGGGTGACCTGATTGCGGTGCTTCACAAATTTCCGGATGAAGCGGATAAGGCCCTGGCAAGAATTCGGGTCCAATTTGATCTTCCAAAAACCGGACTTGACGACAAGAATATTTTTGATCATCTGCTCGATGTCGCCCCGGAAGGAAGCATTGTGGGAGAGGGTGGCTATCTTGAAACAGGCAGGAAACTCAGCACGGAAGTCTTCGAGGAGACCTACCTGAACAGCTACGTGGACCATGCGCCCATAGGGACCCATTCGGCCCTGGCCGAGGTTTCAAAAGGTAAGGCCACGGTCTGGGCCTCTACTCAGACCCCTTTCGGTGTCAAGGAACAGGTCGCCGCCGCATTGGGTCTTCCTTCCGACAGGGTCCGTGTGAAGCCCGCTTTTCTGGGAGGAGGGTTCGGAGGAAAGAGCGCCAGCGCCCAGGCCGTGGAAGCCGCCCGGTTGGCCAAACGGACGGGACGACCCGTACAGGTTGCCTGGAGCCGTTCAGAGGAATTCTTCTATGACACCTTCCGGCCGGCCGCTGTTGTGAAAATACGATCGGGCATGGACGGAGACGGTCATATGGTGCTCTGGGATTATGAGGTCTGTTTTGCGGGATCCGACGGCGCGCAGCAATTTTACCATGTCCCCCATCACAGGGAGAGATCGCGGGGCAGTTGGCGCGGGGCTTCGGGGTATCACCCTTTTGGGACAGGGCCCTGGCGGGCGCCCGGAACCAACACCAATTCCTTTGCAAGGGAATCCCAGATGGACATCATGGCCGCCTGGGCGGGCATGGACCCCCTGGATTTTCGTCTGAAACATCTCAGGGACAATAGAATGCGAAGGGTCCTCAAGGCCGCGGCAAAGGCCTTTGGCTGGAAGCCCCTAAAAGCCCCGAGCGGGCAGGGTTACGGCATGGCATGCGGCATCCGGTCCGGGGCCTATGTGGCCACCCTGGCCGAGGTGGAGGTAGAAAAATCGACGGGCAGGGTTCAGGTCAAGCGCATTGTCCATGCGCAGGACATGGGACTGGTCATCAATCCCCAGGGTGCGACGCTGCAGATAGAGGGATGCGTCACCATGGGGCTGGGATATGCGCTTACGGAAGAAGTGCACTTCAAGGACGGAGAGATCCGTGACCTCAACTTTGACACCTATGAGATCCCTCGCTTTTCCTGGTTGCCCGAGATCGAAACCGTGCTCATTGAAGAAGACTCCGCTCCCCAGGGAGGAGGGGAACCGGCCATCGTCTGCATGGGCGCCGTGATCGCAAACGCCGTCTTTGATGCGACCGGTGCGAGGCTGTATCAACTCCCCATGACGCCCGAAAGGATCAGACAAGCGATGCAGCATGGCTGATTACAATCAGACGAACAAAGGGCGAATCTAAATTCAACCGTTCGCCGGCCGATCACTTTCCCGCAGCCGCCTTGTACTTCGCATACACCTCATGGACCTTCCGCTTGAGCGCCTTCAATTTTTTCGAATCCTCATCGGACATCCAAGAAGGCTCGCTGATGGAAAACAGGGAATTGCTGATATCGTCCATGGCCCGCTCTGTCGCTTCGCACCATTCAAGGGTGCAGGCGTCGACCATTTTGGACGTAAAATCGATCTCCTTTTCAAGCAGGCCCAGAGATTCCTCCAGGTTTTCCACAAAAACTTTCCACCCGTCAAAAATTTGTTTTCTTACGATTTCATCAGGCATCTTCATCTTTTCAACCCTCCCTGCTGACAGATGTTGAGAGTAAATTGCCATAAACGACCATAAGACACTTTCGGAACCGGACGGGCACAAATCTTTTGAAGAATCTCTCAGGATTGGCCCGGCTATTGGTTTTCTTTTTTCAGCAGGTCCGCAAGCGCGGCAAAAGGCTTGTGGGTCACCGGCTCATCCTTCTCGTCGTCGACCGTCACACCGCCACCCGCGAGATGATCCAGGTAACGCCGGTGTTCATTGTCGTGGCAGTAAAGGCACAGAT
>CAYNYM010000183.1:0-6578 GCA_964401325.1 uncultured Desulfobacteraceae bacterium
CCAGGACCATGATATCCACGCCCCTTTGACTCACCTCTTGATAATGACTGCCCCATCGCGGCCCGGCCAGTGCCAGGATCAGGAAGGCCAGGGAAGTCAGCAGGAGCAAACCCTTGATGAACCGGCGACCCTTCTGAGGGGCGCCTGTCAGCCGGGCCAGTAACAGGGGATCGGCGAACTGTTCCAGTGTCCTTTTCCTCTTCCGGGTCTCGACGATCAAGGCCAGGGCCGCCAGCGGGACGAGCCAGAGAAAGTGGAGGATCCATAAACGGGCAAATGTCATGGGATCCTCCTCAACACAGTCGTCCGCAAGGCAAGTTCGAATCCGAACAGAAGCAGCGCCGGGATCAGAAGATAGGGATAAAGTTCTCTGAAATGGAAAAACTCCTTGACCTTGACCTCGGTCTTCTCTTCACGATCAATGAGATCATAGATCTTCTGGAGCCCCTCGCTGTCGGTGGCCCTGAAGTATTTTCCCTTCCCGATAACCGCCACATGCTGCAGGGTTTCTTCGTCGAGATCCACCCTCTGGTGGACGATGCGGCTGCCGAAAATATCACGGACCAGGAAAGGGGCGGGCCCCTTCCCCCCGACGCCGATCGCATAGATCTTGACCCCAAGGGCACTGACGGCCTCAGCCGCCTTCTCGGGGGTGAGTTCCCCCGCATTGTGCCGGCCGTCGGTCAGCAGGATCAGGATTCTGGATTTTGCCTTCAGGTCCTTGAGCCTCTTCCCGGCGACGGCAAGGGCAGACCCGATAGCCGTCCGGTCTCCGGCCATGCCGATCTTCATCTTCTCTACGAGTCCGAGCAACAGGCCCTTGTCCAGGGTCAGGGGAGACTGGGTATAGGCCTCCTCGCCAAAGACAACCAGCCCGACCCTGTCCATCTCTCGTTTCTTGACGAACTCGCTCACGACCTTTTGTACGGCGGTGAGTCTGGAAACCGGATTGTCATCCAACTGAAAGTCCAGGGCACTCATGGATCCGGAGGTGTCCAGACAGAGCACGATATCCACCCCGGGAGACTGAATGTCTCTTGAGACATTGTAGAGCTGGGGCCGCGCGGCAGTGAGGACGAGCAGAACCAGGCAACAGGCCTTCAGTAACAGGGGAAGTCTCTCCAGGAGTCCACCGCCGTGTCCTGCCAGGGTCTTTATCCTGGACGTCATAGAATAGGTAATACCGGCGGGCTTCCTGCGAAGGACACAGAACAGCCAGGCCCCCACCCCCACGAGGAGAAGGAGAAGGACCGGATAGGCAAACCGGAAAATCATGGGCTCACCTCCCGGGCGGACGGATCTCCCGCTGGGTCCGCCTGAGCAGGAGTGGTCGCTTTGATATAGGCGAGAGCCTTTTTCACATCCTCCTCTTTTCCGGCACGGGTGGGGACGGCATCTGAAAACTTCACCAGGTCCGCCCGCCTGAGGAGTGGCAGGAGGCCGCGATCTTCTTCTCTCTGCAGGTTTCGGGAGATCTCTTCAGTGGTGAATTCCGCCGCGGGAAAGTGTCTCAAGGCCCCCAGGTAGCGTCTGATGATCTCCGAAAAGTCAAAATAAAAGGCCTTCACATGCCCCTTCTCGAAAAGACCCCGGCTCTCCAGTTGCTCCAGTTCCCTGCAGGCCTGAACATAGGGAGGGTCTTCAATATACGGGAAGACGGTTTCGCCGCGCCGCCTCCTTCGCCACCACAGGATTGCTAAGGCCACGAGTATGCAACCCACACCTCCAGCCAACCAAGGCATGGATCCGTACCAAAAGGGCCTGAGGGTGAGAATATCCTCGGGTGGGCGAAGTGCGGCCTCTGCCGGTTTATCACCGAGGTTTGAGGCCACTTTCAGGGAGAGGGGTTCGGCCGTCAGGATCTGTTTTTTGCCCCCCTGCTCCAGGTAGGTCAGTGTGACAGGCCCTGATTCCCAGGGTCCGAGCCGGTCCACGAAGAGTTTTATTTGAACCTGATCAGGCCCCAAGATACGTTCGATTTCGCTCAAACCTTCAAGGCCCTGGACTTCGACATCCTTGGGGAGCTTTGCGCCTGCAGGAAGAGTGCAGCTCAGGGTGACCGTCACCACGCTGCCGATCGTTGCAGAGACCGGGTCCAGGGACGCGGAGAGTTTGCCGGTTGTCTGATCGTCGGTCTTTTCCGCCCAGGAAACGCCGAAACACAAGACCACGGACAGGATGGCGCTCAGCGCGACGGCACTCTTTTTTGTTGATTTGCTCATGATCGACCGGCCCTTTCCAAATGCCGGGGGCCAAAATTAAAATCTGCTCCCGCAGATTTTATATCCTTCCCCTTCTCTCCTCAAAAAGGCGCATCAGAGGCTCCACCACCGGTCCGTTGGTCTGCAGTCTCACCAGATCCGCGCCCGTCCTCCTCATGAGATCGGAAAAATGCGCGGCCTGTTGTTTTTGCTCCGCTTGCCATCTTTCCCTGAGGCTTCTGCTCCGGGTATTGACAAGGGCCGTCTCGCCCGTTTCGGGATCTCGGAGGCTCATCAAACCCAGATCCGGGATGTCTTCCTCTGCCGGATCGGAGACTTGAATCACCGTAAGATCGTGCCTTTTTGAGGTGAGTTTCAGGGAGCGTTCGAAACCGGTATCCTGACAATCCGAAATGAGAAATACAATGGCGTGGCGCTTCACCACCCGATTCAGATAATTGAGTGCCGCGTCCACATCCGTCTTGAAATCCCGGGGTTCATAGGTGAAAATCTCTTTGATGAGACGCCAGACGTGGGAGGCCCCCTTTTTGGGAGGGATATACTTTTCCACCAGGGAACTGAAAAGAACGGCCCCCACCTTGTCGTTGGTCCGTATGGCCAGAAAGGCCAGCATGCCGGCCACTTCGGCCATCAATTCCCTCTTGAACTTGGTTCGGGTACCGAAAAGGAGGGACCCGGAGAGATCCAGTAGGAGGATGACCGTCAGCTCTCTTTCTTCATGGAAGACCTTCACGAAGGGCCGTCCGAATCGTGCGGACACATTCCAGTCAATAGTTCGTACGTCGTCCCCGGGTTGGTATTCACGGACCTCAGAAAACTCCATGCCCCGGCCCTTGAAGGCACTCATATACTGGCCTGAAAAGAGATCATCGGCCAGATGCCGGGTCTTGAAATGGAACCCCTGGATCTTGTTGAGCAGTTCCGCCGAGAGCATCTCAAGGGACCTCGATCCGTTCCAGAAGAATGCCGATCAGATCATCGGCACTCTTTCCGTCGGCCTCCGCCTCGTAGCTTAGAATAATCCGGTGTCTGAATACGTCGGGGGCCAGGGATTTGACGTCCTGTGGCGTAACATATCCGCGACCGCACAGAAAGGCATTGGCGCGTGCGGCCCGTCCCAGCCATATGGAGGCCCTGGGGGATGCCCCGTAGCTGATCATGGGGCCGAAATCCAGGCCGAATTCCTGGGGACGCCGTGTTGCCCGGGTGAGCCGCACGATATAATCCACGATCTTTTCTTCCATGTGGATGTTTCGCATGGTCTCCCTGGCCGACTCGATGGAGGACACATCCACAACCCCGGCGGCCCTTTCAACTGCGCCACCGTATACCCGCTCCATGATCTCCTTCTCTTCCTCCGCCGAAGGGTAGTCGACCTTTATCTTAAGCATGAACCGGTCGATCTGGGCTTCAGGCAGGGGATAGGTGCCTTCCTGTTCGATGGGATTCTGGGTAGCCAGGACCAGAAAGGGCTTTTCGAGGAGAAAAGTCTCTTCACCGATGGTCACCTGACGCTCCTGCATCGCCTCCAGCAGGGCGCTCTGGACCTTGGCCGGGGCCCGGTTGATCTCATCCGCCAGGATGATGTTATGGAAGATTGGGCCTTTCTTAATCTCAAAGGACCCGTTGTCGGGACGATAGACCTGGGTGCCGAGAATATCTGCCGGCAGCAGGTCGGGGGTGAACTGGAGTCTTTGAAAGGTGGTCCTGATCGTGGCGGCCAGGGTCTTGACCGCGGTCGTCTTGGCCAGCCCGGGAAGACCCTCGAGAAGCAGATGGCCGTCACAAAGCAGGCCGATGAGCATCCGATCCAGGAGCGACCGCTGGCCCACGATCACCTTTTCGATTTCTGACAGTATCTGGCGAAGGACCAGGTTGTCCCTTTCCACACGTTGGGTGATTTCCTGTATATCCATCGATCTTCATCCTCCCGGCGCAACCCGTTTCATGGCTTGTTTTTCATCCAGAGACACAGCATTTCCGGATGAGCACTACGTATAACCCGGGCCCAATGTATATGTCAAAAGTCCCTTTTCGTCTACCCTGATCTCAAAATGGATCAGGGGAGACAACCGGCCGAGGGAGTTCATGGGACTTTCACTCGGAGACTTCAGCTCTTCCTTTTCTGGCTTTTTATCCCTGGTTGATAAAAAAATAAGGGGCACGGATGAACGGATCGAAATCCGGGCAGCACAAGGACATCTGCCCGGATTTCGTATTCCTGGAAATGATTAATACATGTCCTCTGGGGGCATTTGCGGTATGCCGGATTTCTTCTTTTCCGGTTTTTCCGCCACCATGGCCTCCGTCGTCATCAGTAAACCGGCCACAGAGGCCGCATTCTGCAAGGCAAACCGGGTGACCTTGGTTGGATCGATGATACCTGCTTTCATCAGGTCCTCATACTGACCCGTCTGGGCATTGAACCCGAAATTGTCCTTGCCCCCGATGACCTCCTGCACGACCACAGAGCCTTCAAAACCGGCATTGTTTGCAATCTGCCTTACGGGTTCTTCAAGGGCCCGTTTGACCAGTTTGGCACCCAAATGTTGTTCCCCGGGCAGTTCCAATGTATCCAGGGCCTTCAGGGTCCGAATGAGCGCCACGCCGCCTCCGGGGACGATCCCTTCCTCCACGGCCGCGCGGGTTGCATTCAGGGCGTCCTCTACACGGTCCTTTTTCTCTTTCATCTCGGCCTCGGTTGCGGCACCCACATTGATGACGGCCACGCCCCCGATCAGTTTGGCCAGACGTTCCTGAAGTTTCTCGCGGTCGTAATCGCTGGTGGTATCATCTATCTGGGCACGGATCTGTTTGACCCGGCCCTCCAAGGCCTTCCGGCTCCCGCCGCCGTCTACGACAGTAGTGTTGTCCTTGTCTATTCTGATTCGTTTGGCTGTCCCGAGATCGTTCAACGTCATGTTTTCCAGTTTGACGCCGAGATCTTCGCTGATCACCTGACCGCCGGTCAGAATGGCGATGTCTTCCAGCATGGCCTTTCGCCTGTCTCCAAAACCCGGGGCCTTCACGGCCGCACACTTGAGGGTACCACGAAGCTTGTTGACCACCAAGGTCGCAAGCGCTTCCCCTTCAACATCCTCGGCAATGATCAAAAGGGGTTTTCCCATCTTTGCGGTCTGTTCCAAAATGGGGACCAACTCCTTCATGTTACTGATCTTCTTTTCATGAAGGAGGATGTAGGGATCCTCCAGATCCACCAGCATCTTTTCGGGTTCGGTCACAAAGTAGGGGCTGACATACCCTCGATCGAACTGCATGCCCTCCACGATCTCCAGGGTGGTCTCCATGCCCTTGGCCTCCTCGACCGTAATGACCCCCTCCTTGCCCACCTTTTCCATGGCTTCGGCAATGATGGCTCCGATCGTGCCGTCGTTGTTCGCAGAAACCGTTCCCACCTGGGCAATTTCCGTTTTCTCCTTGGTGGGCTTGGACAATTTCTTTAACTCATCCACGACCGCGTCGACCGCCTTGTCGATCCCGCGTTTGATGGCCATGGGGTTAGATCCCGCCGCCACAAGTTTGGATCCCTCACGATAGATGGCCTGGGCCAGGATCGTCGCCGTTGTCGTTCCGTCGCCGGCCATGTCCGAGGTTTTGGAGGCCACCTCTTTCACCATCTGGGCACCCATGTTTTCAAACTTGTCTTCCAGCTCAATTTCCTTGGCAACCGTTACACCGTCTTTGGTCGTTTTGGGGGAACCCCAGGATTTGTCGATAAGCACATTTCGGCCCTTGGGTCCGAGGGTGACCTTCACGGCATCGGCCAAGGCGTCCACACCCCTAGTCATTTTTTCTCGGGCCTCGTTGCTGTATTTGATCTCTTTTCCTGCCATATCTCATTCCCTCCTCATCCGCTATTCCACCACCGCGAGAATATCGCTCTCTCGCATGATCAGGTGTTCCACACCGTCGATCTTGACCTCGTTGCCGGCATATTTTCCAAAGAGCACGCGGTCATTTTTCTTGAAGTCCAGGGGGATCCGCCTGCCCTCATCATCCAGCTTCCCGGGGCCGACCGCGACCACCTTGCCTTCCTGGGGCTTTTCCTTGGCCGTATCCGGTATGATGATACCGCCGACCGTCTGTTCGCCTTCATCTATTCGAAGCACGAGTACCCTGTCGTTCAATGGCTTTAGTTTCATGACTTAAAACCCTCCTTTCAAAAAAATTTACTGATTCACAAACGGTCACCCTGCCTGCCCTTAAAAAATTACCGCATCGACCTGGATGCCGTGCTTGCGGCCCAGTTTGCCAATGGCGGTTTTCCACAGGGCTGGATAAAACTTCAGCCGGGTAACTATGTCACCGCCTATATTGACAATGACAGGGTGAGGG
>CAYNYM010000184.1:0-6555 GCA_964401325.1 uncultured Desulfobacteraceae bacterium
AGATACCGGCATAGCCTGCAATTTTCGCCGTCCAACCACCCACACACGTGCTGCACTCCTTCAGCCCACGCCACCCCAACACGTGTCGTACGCCGGGGACAAAATTGCTGCGGTATAAAAAGCCCCGCATGAGTTCCTGAATACGGTCTGCATGCGAGGCTGAGCCAGTTTTTGGAAACAGCGCATGAAGGTTCATCGTATCAATTTTCGGAGCCTATGAATTCGAGCCCGACGACGCGTCCACCTTTCCAGCTGACCCTGTAAGTCTGGATCGTGTCCACGGGGATTTCACTGGAAGTGCCGATGGTTCGACCCTTCACCGTGTAGGCAATGATACCGTCTTTTTTTTGGGTTTTGATCACATAGGGCGCTTTGATGACGAGTAAGGACATTGCCTGCCGGATGATTCCCGGGGCACAGTATTTTTTCAGGGTCGTTTCATACTTTTGCCTGGATCCATGAGACCGCATGCATTCCAGCATTTCAGGAATGATTTCTTGATGCAAGGCGCTCTTGGCTCCGTAAAACTCCAGTGAGATGACCCGGCCGTTTTGCCAGCAGACCTTGTAGGTTTGGGTGATTTCCGCTGGGAATTCACTCGCCTCACTGATGGTGTTTCCTTCGACATTATAGCAGATGGTTGTCCCCACCTTTTCAGAGCTCAATAAATAGGGGTTTTTGATGACCAGCAAGCCCATTGCGGCGCGAATAATGCCAGGATCGCAGTATTTTTTCAACACCGCTGCATATTCTTGTTGTGAATTATGCGCCGCCATGCATTCCTTCATTTCTGGAATGACGTCGGCACCGGCCCCAGCGCCGGTGACCAACAGAAGGAGCAGGGCGAAAAATGTCGTTTGAATGGGTTTCATAAATTCCCTCCCTTTTTCTTAAGGGGCAACAGAAGATGGGTTGGAATCCATCTTCCATTGCAAAAATGACCAAACCGTTCCGAGGCAAAGCCAATCGCGGTTTAGACTTCAATACCAAAACCGATTTTATCGCCGTTACCAAGATAGGCGGTATCTTTTGAACGGAATTGGGCCGATCCCCTCACGACAGGAAAGCCGGCCTGAATAAACTTTTTGGCGCATAGGATCCCGGTGCAGTGGTTGCATCCTATCTTCTCAAAGCCGTACTTGCCGAGTGACAGGACCAGGTCGTCATATTTGGGATCCCAGTCTTCGAAGGGCGAAATGTGCAGTCCGCCGTAAACGCCGTAGAGATTGTCGTTTTCGTATTTGATTTCGCGATAGGCGGTTTCGGCAAATTGGATAATGCTTTGATGGCAGCAGCCGGTGACGCTGACCAGACCCCTGTCTTTGATGTTGAAATACATGGATTGCTCCCCATAGACGCGGCAGATAATCGGTATCGCAAACACGAATGTCGCAAAACCCGACCCAATGGGGTTCAACCCCGGTTTAACCTTAATGAGCTTACCCTTGTGCCCGGCATCCTTGATGTACTGCAACCCTTCGGGATAAAAGCCGTCCGGGATATACATCGTAATGGTCGGATCGTACTTGAACGTCACGGGCAAACCCCAGAAGTGATCGAAGTGTTCGTGGGAGATAAAAAGTGCCTCGATCTCTCGGTTTCGCAACATCTGATCGATGCCTTCCCTTTTGAAGCACTCATCCGTCCATTTATAAGACCATCCCGTATCCAAAAGGTATTTGTGGACCTTGCCGTCGACTTCCTCCAGTTCGATCAAACAGGCGTAACCGCCGGCATTTTCCGGGTGCACCGACAGTTTTTCCGAAATATCCCACGCCTCATCCACCCGATCGGGAAGCAGGTGCTTGATCTTGGCTATGCCCTTTTCATAGGAGCCTTTTCCCAGGCCGCTGCCGTCCCCAAAGGGAGGCCAGTTGTAATCGTACTGGTTGACGAGCAGTCCGCCGGCACCTTTGATGTCCGACATAAGATCGGCGTTGGTAAACCAGCTCGTTTCGGATATGTTGGTTACCTTGAGGCTTTTACACACGCCGATGTCCACCAGTTTCCTTTTGGCCTCTTGAAAATGGGCCTTCCGCCACGGAGAATAGGAATAGATACCCATGGTGGCCAGCATACCTCCCATCACACCCATGGCAGCGCCCTTGAAGAAGTCTCTTCGGTTCATTTTGCCTTCGTTTCCAGACATTTTCTCCTCCTTGTCTTCTTCCTGCCCACGGTGATAGACAGGTTATTTGATGATGTCGATGGCGTTGTAGAAAACGGGCAGCGCGGACACGGACACAAAGAAGAGGATGATCCCGACCACAGCGCCTGCGCCGAGCCCCCATCCAAAAGAGGGGTTCCATTGAACGTCACGGACCTTTGAAATATGTGCCTCGTGTTCTTTCTCAACCTCTTCGGCCGTCTTCGGCACCATTTTCCACCCCGGCCAGTTATCCATGAACCAGTGATGGACCAACCAGATGTTGATCAGCCAGATGGTGGGGATCATGGGGAACTGCTGGGGATGAGAAAATCCCTTCTGAGTGCCCAGGAAGAGATGAGAGGTTTTGTAGTAGAAGATATAGAGCAAAATGGCGGCAATGATGGTCATTGCCGTGCGAATAAAGATATTGACGGGCATGCTGAATTTTTTGGGCCAGTTCCCGCAGTAGAAGGTGATGAACAGGGCCGGTACGAGGAAGAAAACGGCCATTTCACCGACATGGAGCCATCTCCAGTCCGGGGCGAATGCCCTGCGGGTGCCCCGAATGGCAGGTCCCCAGGTCAACTCTTGGACAAAATAGAGGAAGAAATGCATGGCAAGGGCGATGGCGATGATGCCGAAAAAAGCGACCAGGCGGCGCACCCAATTTTTTCTGATCATGGAAAAGGGGTAACGCTCCCATATGGTCTCAACCATCCAGACCGTGACGGTACAGCACATGATCCAGGAGACGTGAAAGTTGCCGGATACCGTATTTGCGAATTTCTCCCAATAGGGCGGGGCAATGGATGTAAAATATTGCCAGGGATAATAGAGAATGCCCATGTGGGAGTGCATGGTCATAAAGTAGATGAGGGTGCTGAGGAAAAAGGTCATGATCAGGATGCTCACCCCTTTTGCCGGCTGTTTGAGATCCTGCCAAGGTGCCTCTTCGCAGGCCACCACCCAGGCTGGACTCAACCAGGATGCGATCGCAGCAAACATCAGGCAGGCCAGTGCGGCGTATTCGATGGCAAAGAACTCGGTCACTCCCGGCAGTTTGGTCAACTGTCCCGGGTTGAAGTAGGCCAGGCCAAAATTCCCCAGCAGGGTCTCGAAAAATCCCTTAATGAGGATGTATAAAACGCCGTAGGAGACGGCCGTAAGCACAATGCCTTTGATCACCGGGTGGGTCTTTTTAACCCAGGAAAGCTTAAAGGGCCAGTAATTGAAGATATAGGCCATCCAGATGAGCACGATGAGCCACCATCTCGTGTACATGTAGCCCACATAGGGTGTGTACATGCGGAGCCAGCCTCGGGGGTCCTGAAAGATCCACCAGGTTGCGTAAAAGATCGCGAGTGTGAAGACCAAGGCGACAAGGGCAGGAATCGGCTGGGGCCATCGCTTGATCAATCGGCGTGCCTCAAGATAATTCATGCTGTTTGCTTCCATCTCAAACCTCCTTGTTTTGTTTGTGCAATGTCACTTGCCCCGTATTCCACCTACGAGGAGTGCCTTTCAGCAGACAAGATAAGAGATACCTTCATTTCAATAACTTGAAACGTCAGTCATGGACGGATTCGTTTTGGCGTTTTCGGATGGTCTCTTTGAGTCGATTTCCGCCCATGCTGCCCGGATCAATGCCTAGGTGCATGGCTTCGCGGTAAAGGGCGTCCTGATCATCTTGATCTTGAGACTGCTCTGCGCAAGAAGGATCGAGAAATGAAAATTGGGAAGAGGCGCGGGACTCGAATAAGTGAATGCACTGGTATGTGACTTCTCGCAGAAAGGCTTTCCGAGTCATCATCTTATTCCTCCGCTTCGGGTCTTTCGCGAATCTCGCGCCGGATGATACTTGGGAGTTCCACGTCGCTGTATCGCGTCAGCAGGCGGCATACACGCAGGATATGCTGCTGGATATAGGCGCAAGTCAGATCAGGGTTTCCGTCTTTGATGGCATTCACAATGGCTACGTAATCTGCAAAGATGGCTTCACGTTCGATCTTTTGAAATTGCTCGAATATCCCGAAGAAAAGCCGGCCGTCTGCGCTGAGCTGCCGTGCGGTCTTTTCGAAGAGCCCATTGGCGGTGCAGGACGCGATGTGGTTCCGGAACCGCCGGTTTTCCTCGGTGAAATTGGTAATATCGGCGGTCAAGATCGCTCTGCCAATGCGCATCAGACAGTTCTCCAATGCCTGGATGTCCATCGGTGAAGCTTTTTCGGCGGCTAGGGCTCCGATAGTCGGCTCAAAAAGGTAGCGGGCCTCGAAGAGTTGCTGGAGATCATGTAACTCTTTCGTAGGTCCTTCTCGCCTTATTGTGGGGGGTGGGGTGTCTGAGGAGAGCACGTAGTAGCCGCTTCCCATGCGTACTTGGAGCAGGCCGTTCGCCTCCAGTTTTCGGATGGCTACACGGATTGTATGGCGGCTGGTTTTCAATTGTCGTGCTAAGACGCGTTCCGAGGGAAGCCTGGAACCAGCACCAAGATGTTCGTGCTGAATCATCTGCAGGATTTGCCTGGTGATCTGGGTTTCCCTTTTCACGGCAAACTCTTTTCAAGAATAATTGGTTCAACCAAATGAGCCATTATTATTAAAAAAGTAACTATATTTTGCGAAACAAATTTTGAATTGTCAAATGTATTTTTAAGAAACAAATATTCTAACGAAATTGGTACAACCAATTTAAATAGGTCATGCCTATATCCCTGGTCTGCTGCGAGGGTGAATCGAATCATGCGACAGACATCACCCGGTCAAACCGGGACGAAAATCCAAATAAGGGTGTGTTCTAAGATAGGAAGGGAGACATGATCAGTTTTTCTGGTAACCTTTTCTGGCTTTCTGCTGCTTTCGCCAGTTTTTCAGGCCGCGGAGGAAAGGATCGTAATAGACGGCATAATCATCAAGTCGGCGTGAGGAAAAATGTTTACGGTTTAGTGAACACAGGATCAGCACACTGCGCATGGTCTTGCGCTCATAAAATGCCTTGGCAAAGTAAGATCGGATGCCGTGGGGGACGAACAGGGCCCAGTCTATGGCTTTGATACTCGCGAATGTGTCTTCCACAATCAAGTATTCCAGTTTAAAACGGTCAATATTTTCTGCAATCGTCCCTTCGTAGGAAAACATCTCTCCTTGGGGTAGGGGATCGAAAGGTTTACCGGCGGTGTAAACCATGACCTTGTTCCGCTTGGCGTAAATATCCGAATACATGACGGCGTCGAAAGACTTTTCACCAACCTGGTTTTCCAGAAGAATTCGTAGCACGCGATTGATGTTTTTGACCTTCTCCACCTTGTCCAGGAGACGTTGGGCATGTTCCCGGCAGGCTGGAGGAGCGCTGGGCGGCCGAGGTTGAGATAGCAGGCTGGTCTTCCATGTGTCGTCTTCCAACATGAGATTATGAATGGAGACCCGGAACACCCGCCGGCCTTTAAATAAAAAGAGCCGCATGCTTACATCCCCTGTAAAAACAGAACGGTTTTTTCGCTGAAACAAGAGCTTTCCTTCCCACCGTTTTTCGAAGATCAGTTCCTCGTAAATATGATTGATATGACTTTCGACGCCTTTATGGTAGAGGTCGGAAAATTTCAACCGGGAAAACTCATCGGGCTTATATAAAAAGGCCTCGCGAGAGGCCGCGTTGTGGGCCATCAAGGCCTTAGTGTGGGGATCGATCAACAGGGCGGGATTGTCCAAGAGCTCGATCATGGCCTCCATCTCGGAATCGGTTTCGGCAATCGATTGAACGATCCCGGCGGTTTGTGTGGCATCTAACATATAACCCAGATAGTAGCGTGGATTCTTTGGATCCACGACTCCGGTTATTTTAAGCCATTGTGCCCTGTCGCCTTCAAGTTTCAAGCGGAATACCGTGGCGGCGGTTTCCCCGTTTCGAACAGAGAGCATGAAATCGTCCAGGAGGTAGATGTCCTCCGCAACGACATGATGGCGTCGAAAATCCTTGTTTTGCAGCAGAAGTCCGGAATTGGAACCGAGCGGTTCAATCCTGTAGCTGTTCAAATATTCGATCTTGTTGTTGACCAGGTCGATCCGCCAAAGGAGAGCCGGAAAGGCATTGACGAAATCCACCAGTTCATCGTGTCTCGGGTATCCGTTCGAGATGATTTCATTTTCCGGCTTCATGGGCCTCCTGTGTCCTGAAATTCCGATTCTGTTTAAAATGGCACGCTGTATGTCGTGTCGAAATCTCTTTCGATTTGTGCCACGGTATCTGCTGTCTAAGTGCCCCGGGTCTTCCTGCTTTAAATTGAATTTTGTCTGCTATTCAAACGGAATAAAATCGCAACCTATTGATATTAAATAGTATTCGTTCGGAATAGTATAAGAGAATGTAGACATTGCGTCAACAATATTTGGTTGAAGCGGGGGAAGATCAGT
>CAYNYM010000185.1:0-6540 GCA_964401325.1 uncultured Desulfobacteraceae bacterium
CGTTATCAAATTCAATCGCCCCAAGGCGCTGAATGCCATCAATCCCGATGTCCTGCGGGAGACCAACGAGGCCCTCGCCGAGGTGGAGAAAGACAATACGGTCAAGGTCCTGGTGCTCACCGGGGAGGGTGGAAAAGCATTCGTGGCGGGTGCCGATATCGCTTATATGTCCAATCTCTCGGCGCTGGAAGCCCTGCAGTTTTCCCAGGGCGGACATGCGCTCATGTCCCGCCTTGAAACTCTCGCCATCCCCGTGATTGCCTGCGTAAACGGTTTTGCCCTCGGGGGAGGGACGGAAATCGCCATGGCCTGCGATTTTATCTATGCGTCCGAGAAAGCCAAATTCGGTCAGCCTGAAATCACTCTGGGCATCATGCCCGGATTCGGCGGCACCCAGCGGTTGTCTCGCCTGGTTGGAAAGGCCATGGCCAAGGAACTGTGCATGATCGGCGGAATGATCGGCGCCCAAGAGGCCAAGGAACTGGGGTTGGTCAACAAGGTGTTCCCGGCAGACGAGCTGTGGGAAGAAACCATGAAGACCGCCAACCTAATCGCTGCAAAAGGCAGGGTCTCTCTGCGTGCCGTCAAACGGTCTATTGACCGAGGTTTTGACACGGATCTGCCCCGAGGATGCCAGATGGAGGCGGACGCCTTCGGCCTTTGTTTTGCCAGCCCTGACGCAAAAGAAGGTATGGGCGCCTTCCTGGAGAAAAGAAAACCGGAATTCAAAGGCGAATTCTGATCCTGTATTACCAACTCTGCATCCCTTGCAGAAAAAATGAGAATGAAAAATTGGGGGGACCCGGGGACCCGGTGCCCCCTTTTTGAAGACAGAAAATGTCATCAATCGTTTCTTATTCGCATAAGTCCAAGCGCAAACGATCATTCAATACTATTTTCTGCTGTCAGTAAGTTACCTCATATTCAATGGTTGCACTGTAAACGTTGTATCGCATGATCGGCGAAACACGCAATCACATATCCTGATGACGCAGTCAATTGTCATGAAAAATCCGTGTTTACTCTTCGCAGGTCTATCGATTCCGCCCTGCGGGCAATGGGTCCTGGAGACAAGCAGGCGTTAACATGTTAACATAGGAGGCAATACATGGATTTCAGATTCAATGGTGAACAGGAAGGTATTCGGACGGCGGCAAGGGATTTTGCAAAGGGAGAGTTTGACAAAGAAATCGCGCTTGAGCATGAAAGGTCTCACACTTTTCCGACTGATATCTGGAAAAAGGCCTGTGAGTTGGGGTTTGTCGGAATCCACTATCCTGAAGAATACGGGGGACAGGAATACGGGATTCTTGAAAACGCCCTGGTGGTCGAAGCGTTCTGCCGGCAGGATTCGGGTCTGGGAATTGCCATCAGTCTTTCCGACTTTGCCTCAGAGGTTATCCTGAGATTCGGAAGCGACGAGCAGAAGAAAAAATACCTGATTCCCATTACGGAGGGTAAGACCCTGTCCAGCGGCGGTTTTACGGAACCGGACCACGGAAGCGATATCACGTTCATGAATACATCCGCGGTAAAGGACGGGGATGAATATGTGGTTAACGGCTGCAAGACCTTCATTACCAATGGGACGCTCAGTGACTTTGCGGTGGTCCTCTGCCAGACGGACGACCAAGTGCAGCCCCCATATCGGGGCCAATCAGTCATTCTCGTTGAAAGGGGCACGCCCGGATATAGCACGGAAGATGTGGGGGATAAGATGGGGATCAAAATGACCTCTACGGCGGAACTCTCTTTCAATGATGTGCGGGTACCCCTATCCAATCTCGTGGGCAAGGAGAATAAGGGGTTTTACCAGGTCCTTGAATTTTTTGATGAAAGCCGCATAGAGATCGCTGCACAGGCCCTGGGAATCGCACAGGGGGCATTTGACCGGGCACTTGCCTACACAAAGGAGCGAAGTCAGTTCGGAAAGAAACTGGCTCAGTTTCAGGTGACCCAGCATAAACTGGCCGACATGGCCACCAAGATTGAAACCGCGAGACTCATTGTTTATAAGGCTGCATGGAATTATGACCAGGGCAAGATCGACCCAAAGCTCACATCCATTGCCAAGATGTATGCGGGAAGGGTTGCCGTCGAGGTAGCAGATGAGGCCATTCAGCTCTTTGGAGGATACGGTTATATGCTGGAATACGAGGTGGAACGGTTTTACAGAGACGCCAAGATTATGGAGATTTACGAAGGGACCAAAGAGATTCAGAAAAATACCATCGCAAGTGCCCTGTTGGGAAAGATGTAAATGAGGAAAATAGGAAAATTGTGGATTTCAGACTGAAAGAAGAGCAAAGAGCGTTTCTTGAAAAAATATCCCGGTTCATGAAAGATTGGGCCGACGCCCATGAATCCGGAAGGAAAGTTTCGAATTTGGATTTCAAAAGATTCCTGGAGGGCCTGGCTGAATACAAAGTCATGGGAATGACCGTGCCTGAGCAACACGGGGGCGGGGGAATGGATTTTGTTACCTACGTGCTGACGGTCATTGACATTTCAAAGGCGCTGCCCCGGGCGGGAACCGTTGTTGTGGCCAACAACTCTCTCTATTGCTCACCATTGGCGGCCTATGGCAACGAAAAGCAGAAATCGAAGTATCTTCACCCTTGTGCATGCGGCGATAAAACGGGGTGTTACGGGTTTCTGGAATCAGAGATGGACAGTGATCTCAGCGATCTGAAGACTATTGCCGTAAGCAACGGGGAGGAATGGGTCATCAACGGGGTGAAGCGATTCGTTTATAACGGTCTTTTGTCATCCTGCTGCCTGCTTGCTGGGGTTGCTGAAGAAGGGGCCGGGAATCAAGTCCTTGCACATTTCATCGTCGATCTTGAGAATACGCCCGGCTTTCGGCGGGGGGGGGCTGAGGAGGCATCCCGTGTCCCTGCAGGCGCCGGAACATCGACCCTCACCTTCGAAAATGCCAGGGTTCCGGTTGACGCCATTCTGGGTGATCCGGAACAGGGATTTGAACAGGCCAAGACCGTACTGACCGAGGGCAGAATGGGGCTGGCCGCTCAGGCCGTGGGAATCGGGCGTGCCGTGATGGCAGATGTGCGGGACTATGTCCTGAGCCACCGGCGGTCGGGAAAGCCTCTGGCATCGTCCCAGACCATTCAGTGGAAACTGGCGGATATGGTGACGAATCTCGACGCCGCCGAGCTGTTGACCGTTAAATCAGCCTGTTATAAAGACCTTGGCAAATCCTACATGAAAGAGGCAAACATCGCCAAGATCTATGCCTCGAATGCGGCCATGAAAGCATCTCATGAAGGAATGCAAATCCTGTGCGGGCAGGGATATGCCGGAAGCTACCCCCTGGAATCCTATATGCGGGATGCCCAGATCTGCCAGATTTCTATGGGGAGCAATGAGACAGTGCGCCAGGCCGTGGCAACGAATTTCATCCACGGCCTTTAGGGACGCAATGGGGACGTAAAACTCTAAATGTGAGGTGCCCTATGTCTTTGACCATTAATAAAGGAGTCCTGGCTGAAGTACGTAAAGGTTATAAGGCATGGAAGGAGAGAATCAACCAACTCTTTGCCTCGAGACCTGAGAGATTGGAACGGTTTTCAACTGTTTCCGACCGGGAGATTCGTCAGATCTATACCCCGGAAGATATACGGGGGCAGGATTTTGAGAAAGACGTCGGTTTTCCGGGAAAATATCCTTTTACCAGGGGAGTCCAGCCCTCCATGTATCGTGGACGCCTCTGGACGATGCGCATGTTCGCCGGATTGGGTTCCGCAAAAGACACCAACAGGCGCTTTCACCACCTGGTAGAGGCCGGGCAGACCGGACTGTCAACGGCCTTCGACATGCCCACCTTGATGGGATATGACACGGACGCGCCAAAGGCGCGAGGTGAATGCGGAAAGTGCGGCGTGGCGATCGATACCCTCCAGGATATGGAAGACCTCTTTGAGGGGCTTCCCATTGATTTGATCACCACCTCCATGACCATCAATCCGCCTGCGCCGGTTGTCTGGGGCATGTATATCGCGATGGCCGAAAAACGTGGCATAGACAGACACGTGATCGGCGGTACGATACAAAACGATATGCTCAAGGAATTTATTGCCCAGAAAACCTTCATGTGCCCGCCACGACCCTCCATGCGACTCATTACGGACACGGTGGAATTCGGAACCAAGGAGATCCCCAAATGGAACACCATCAGCATCAGCGGCTACCATATCAGAGAGGCCGGTTCCACGGCGGTTCAAGAACTGGCCTTTACCCTGGCGGACGGCATTGCCTACACCCAGGCCGCTATTGAACGCGGGCTGAATGTGGACGACTTTGCCCCGCGCTTTTCCTTTTTCTTTAATTCGCATCTGGATTTCTTTGAGGAGATCGCCAAGTTCCGGGCGGCGCGTCGGATGTGGGCCAAGATCATGAAAGACAGGTTCAATGCAAGAGATCCGAGATCTTGGTGGCTGCGTTTTCATACTCAAACAGCGGGATGTTCATTGACGGCCCAACAGCCTTACAACAACGTTGTAAGAACCGCCCTGGAGGCCCTGGCCGCCGTGCTGGGGGGGACGCAATCTCTGCATACCAATTCCCTGGACGAGGTCCTCGCCATTCCCACGGAAGAGGCTGCAACCATCGCTCTGAGGACCCAGCAGATCATTGCCGAAGAATCCGGTGCGGCCAATACGATTGATCCCCTCGGCGGGTCCTACTTTGTGGAGGCCCTTACGGATGAACTCGAGGCAGAGGCCTTTGAACTGATTGGAAAGATAGACGATATGGGCGGGATGCTGTCCGCCATTGAAAAGAATTTTCCACAGCAGGAAATTGCCGATTCGGCCTACCACTGTCAGAGACAAATCGAAGAAAACGAAAAGACGGTGGTGGGAGTAAACAAATATACGACCGAAGAGGTAGTGCCCGTCGAGACGCTTGAAATCGACGAGGAGCTTGAAAGGGAACAGATCGAAAAAACCAATCGAGTCAAGAACGAACGGGACAATAAAAGGGTTCGGGAAAAATTGGAGATACTTGGGGAGGCCTGCGTCGGAAACCGCAATGTGATGGATCCCATCATCGATGCGGTAAAGTCCTATGCAACGGTGCAGGAGGTATGCGATGTCTTCAGAAAGCTCTACGGAGAGTACCGTGACCCCGGCATCTATTGATTGTGTTTTTTTTCGGGATTACGACTCGAAAGGGGGCTTGAGGGAAGGACGCCTGTGCTGAGGACCGGGTTTTCCATGCTAAAATTACAGGAAGACCAGCGGAGGAAACATGCTGAAAGAAAGACCAAAGAGGGTTATGGTGGCAAAACCGGGATTGGACGGACATGACAGGGGCGCCAGAATTATCGCCCGAGCCTATCGAGATGCAGGTTTTGAGGTCGTCTATACGGGGCTTCATCAAACCCCTGAAGAGATCGTGGAGGCGGCAATCCAGGAGGATGTGGATATGATCGGTCTCTCAAGCCTTGCGGGAGCCCATATGTATCTGTTCCAGCGTGTCGTGGAATTATTGAGGGAAAAAGACGCCGATGACATTGTGGTGTGTGGAGGAGGAATCATTCCAGAGGAGGATATTCCGAAATTGAAGGAGGCCGGCATTCAAAAAATTTTCACGCCCGGATCGTCACTCGAGGATATCGTTCACTGGGCCAAAGATCATGTCACAGCGAGGACTAATTAGGAAATGTCGAATCCTGTTGAAAAGGTGATTGCGGGGGATGTTCGGACGGTGGCCCGACTGATCCGAGATATTGACGACGGGGTGCCCGAGGTGAGAGAGATCCTCAAGGCCTTGTATACCCATACGGGAAATGCCTATGTGATCGGAATCACCGGGGCGCCCGGGGTTGGGAAAAGCACCCTGGTTGATCAACTGGTGATGCACCTGCGGGCAAAGGATAAGACCGTGGGTGTCCTTGCCGTGGACCCGACCAGCCCCTTCAGCGGGGGTGCCATCCTGGGGGATCGGGTCAGAATGCAGCGCCATAGCCTGGATGAAGGCGTCTTTATTCGATCTCTGGCGACCCGCGGACATTTCGGGGGCCTGACGCAGTCCACCCGAAGCGCTATTTGCGTCCTTGATGCCATGGGGAAGGATTACATCCTGGTGGAAACCGTGGGTGTGGGGCAGGATGAAGTGGATGTGGTCAAGAGCGCCCAGACAACGGTGATCGTGGTGATCCCGGGCATGGGCGATGACATCCAGGCCATCAAAGCCGGCATTTTAGAGGTGGGAGACATCTTTCTCGTCAATAAGGCCGACAGGGACGGGGCGGACAAAACCGTGAGTGAACTCCGTCAAATGGTCGAAATGGGGCAAAAAAAACATCATGACGGCGGTTGGAAACCGCCCATTCTCAAGGCTGAAGCGGTCTTTGACAGGGGCGTGGACAGGCTGCTGTTGGAAATCGAAAACCACAGATCGTTCCTTTCCGGATCGCCTTTAAGACATGAAGTTCAGAGAAGAAAGGAAAAGATCGAGCAGGAGCTGGCCGAAATGGTGAAGAACCGTCTGATACTTGAAGTGCTCAACGGACTGGTC
>CAYNYM010000186.1:0-6527 GCA_964401325.1 uncultured Desulfobacteraceae bacterium
TGCCCCTCGTAGGGGCCGGAGGCGGACAGAATGCGCTCGAATTCCATGCTGGTCACCACATTGGGGTGCTCGGCATAGCGATAGGTCTCGTATTGGGTCGGGTCAAAGGGGGTGAATCCCGGGGCCAGGACAACGGCTCCCACCTCTATGGTTTTCTCACGGGGCAACATGGAGTGATCCACCGCTCCGGCCAGGCAGGCCGAGACGCACTGATAACACTCCGAGCAGATGCCGCACTTGAGACAGCGCCGGGACTCGTTCCTAGCCTCCTCTTCGTTGAATCCCAGGGCAACTTCCATGAAATTCCCGGCCCGTTCCTCTGGGGCGAGTTTGCGCAAGGGGATCCTGGGATAGTGGGGATATCCTGAAATTTCGGGTTTTTCATAGGTCCAATCCCGGTCTCTGCCTTCGGCAAGATCGAGCCCGTTTAGATATCGATCGATGCTGACTACCGCATCCTTGCCGCAGGCCACGGCTTCAACAACGGATTTCGGACCGTAAAGGGCATCTCCTCCCGCAAATACCCATTGCAAGGGGGTCTGAAGGGTCACCGGATCTGCCTGAAGCCCCCCGTTTTTCGTGGTGTAAAGACCTTCCTCTTCGGCAAAGGAAAGATCTGCAGCCTGGCCGATAGCAACGATCACGGATTCCGTTTTCATAGTGGTGAGATCTTTTGCATCATACCGGGGATTAAAGGACCCTTGCTCATCAAAGACGGCTGCGCAACGTTTGAACTCAACGCCTGATACCTTGCCGTCCTTTTCCATAAACCGATTCGGACCAAGACCGTTCACGATTCTGACGCCTTCTTCGAGGGCCTCTGCGATTTCATAATCCCAGGCAGGCATCTCCTCCCGTTTTTCAAGACAGACCAGGGTCACCTCTTCGGCGCCCACGCGCTTGGCCGTGAGGGCCACATCAATGGCAACATTTCCGCCCCCGATAACCAGGACCTCCTTATCCAGTGAGATTTGCTTTCCTAGGGCGACGTCTCTGAGGAATTCAACCCCCTCGAGGATTCCCGCGGCTTGTTCCCCTTCAATGTTCAGCCTGCGGCTGAGATGAAGGCCTGTGGCCAGGAAGACGGCCTGAAAACCGTCGGCCTTGAGGCTTTGCAGGGTCACATCTTTGCCGAATTCGACGCCGGTCTTGATCTCAACCCCCATGTCTTCAATGACCTTGACCTCCGCCGCAATGATGTCACGGGGCAGGCGGTATTCGGGAATCCCGACTACCATCATCCCGCCGGCAACCGGGAGTTTTTCGTGTACCGTCACCTGATAGCCCTCTCGGGCAAGATAATAGGCAGCCGTCAGACCGCCGGGTCCTGCACCGATGACCGCGACCTTTTCCTCTCTTCTCTCGGGAATCTCAGGCACGCAACGGGTCTCATGGGAAAGATCCAGATCCGCCAGGAACCGGTGCAGGTATTGGATGGCGACGGGCTCGTCCAGATCCCCCCGGGTGCAAACGCCCTCGCAAGGATGATGACATACCCGGCCGCATATGGCAGGAAAAGGGTGGGCCTCCTTGAAGAGTTCCAGGGCCTCACGGTATTTACCCTGATTCATGAGAGCAATGTATCCCTGCACGCTGACGTGGGCCGGACAGGTGGCCTTGCATGGGGCCGTGCCCCGTTTATCGATGGCATAGGCGCTCGGCATGGCCTGAGGATAGAGCTTGAAAGCCGCCTGGCGATCCCGCAGGCCCTCGTCAAAGAGATTCGGTACGTCGATGGGGCAGACCTTTGCACATTCCCCACAGGCCGTGCACTTGGCCAGATCCACATATCTCGGATGTTCAAGCACCCTGACTCTAAAATTCCCCGGTTCCCCGGCGACATCAAGGACTTCGGTCATGGTCAGAAGGTCAATGTTCAAATGCCTTCCACATTCGACCAGCTTGGGGGAAATAATACACATGGAGCAGTCGTTGGTGGGGAAAGTCTTGTCCAATTGGGACATCACCCCACCAATGGCGGAATTCTTTTCGACCAGGTGGACCAGGTACCCGGAGTCAGCCAGATCCAGGGAGGCCTGTATGCCGGCGATGCCGGCTCCCACGACCATGACCGAGCCGTTTGGGGTATCTTTCTTGAGAGAATGCATGGTATCTCCTCATGGTCTTACGACCTTTTGCGAGATCATTGGCCCCCTGTGACCCAAAAACGGGATACATGCCAAGCGCACAGAAACCGGCGGAACGAGAATCAGGAGCCCTTTTTAGGATCAAAAAAAATCAGAGCCCGGATTCGGGGAGTTTTATTTCCCGAATCGTCTCGTTTTTCAGGGGAAGATTCCTTGATTTGGAAACTGAAAAATGGCATATCATTTTGTTTCAGATTCTTGTGCTCCATAGATGCGTCCAATCCGCAATTGGTGAAGTGACATCATGGGGCCTGTTGTGATACGGATGCAGAGATGAGGGATGAAATCCCTGAGAGGACCGGCCTGCAGATGAGCCTGCACATTATTCCCACAGCCCTCCCTGACGGTGGACCAAGAAAAATCGACGGTTCAAATAGTGAAAGGTAATGCCCTTTCTGGGTTAGCTTGCACCTTCCTCACTTGAGGAAGGCAATCGACATTACAAAAGAGGAGAGTTTCCCAATGATATCCCAGATATTTATTGAGAGTTAAAAAAATGCCACAACCAAAGCCAAGGTGTCAAGAAAATAAGCACCTTATGTGGTGATGGTGGAGCAGGAGAGCCCGGGAAAGGGTTGCTTTTGGTGAACACAAGATGTTATCTTCCTGCAATCATCCCATGTGGCTTAGAAGAAATGGAGGAGTATGTCCCTTAAATCACTTGCATATATCGACACCACCCCGATAGAGGCGGACAGGCTCAGTGGAGGCGATTCCGGTCCCTTTTCCATGAGTTATGCCTTTGATCTGAGTCCCCTGATCGAGTCCATCCGAGAGGTCGGCCTCATCAATCCACCTATTGTCAGGGAAAACAGCAGTGGACGAATGGAAATCGTTGCAGGGTATCGACGAATCGAAACGTTGAAATCCCTGGGCCGGCCCGAAATTCCATGTAGAATTCTTCATGCTGCTACATCCCGCCTGGAGTGTGTCCTGTTAAACCTCTACGACAACCTCGCAATCAGGACATTCAATGACGTGGAGAAAAGCATGATTCTGAACCGATTGAGACGATTCGTCCCCCAAGAGGAACTGCTGGAGCGGTACATGCCTCTTTTGAATCTTCGCCCGCGGTTGTCGCTTCTTACCTACTATTCGGCACTGGAAGACCTGGAAACTTGTGTGAAAGCGGGCATTGCCCAAAAATCCCTTTCGCCTCAAACCGTACGGGCACTGCAAGTGAAGCATCACGACGTGAGAATGGTCATGATGGAGTGGATCTCGATGTTAAGCTTTAACTTTAATCAACAAAAACAATTTATCGAATATACAGAAGATATCTGCATAAGGGATAGGATCGATGTGCCGGATTTACTCCAGGATGCCCCTCTTGCAAAAATCGTCCTGGAGCAAGACATGAATCCTCCGCAAAAGGCCAAATTGGTCCTTGAATACCTCAGGAACAGGCGATTTCCCAGGCTCTCACGCGCAGAAAAATTTTTTCAGAACCGGGTTTCCCGGATAAAACTCCCCAAAGGGGTCAATATACGCCATCCTCCCCATTTTGAAGGTTCCGATTACCATCTTGAAATCGCCTTTAAGGACGGAGGGATCCTGATGAAAAAAATCAACGAATTGGTCGGCTCTCGAGACCTCGCGGGCATGAGCGACCCCGATTGGAACAATGAAACTGAATAGAAACATACAAAAGATCCTTGTGGAACAGGGTGCTGAAGAGCATGAACTCGCTTCAAGAATTTTGAGGCGAATGAAGGGACCGGATGTGATTGAGAACATTTCGCCTCAAAATGATGGTTCTCCGGGCCTGAAAGATTTGGACATGGACAAGGAAACCATCCGGCTGATCTCATTTCCCGGTGAGATGCTCAAGCCATGCCCCGGAACCAACAACTATATCTGTTGCGGGTATCAGATTTTGAATGTGGGGACCAACTGCCCGCTTGACTGCAGTTATTGCATCCTTCAGGCCTATTTCAACCTGCCTTCATTGAGGATTTTCGTCAATCTGGAAGATGCGCTCCCTGCCGTCATTGAATTGATCGACAGCCAGCCGGATCGAATTTTTCGTATCGGTACAGGCGAGTTCACAGACAGCCTTGCGCTGGATCCAATCATTGGTTGGACACAAATGTTGCCGCCCGTTTTTGCCGAGCGCAAGAATGCCGTCCTTGAACTCAAGACAAAGACCCTCCAAATCGAGGGACTCTTATCGTCGCCGGTGAGAAACAGAATGATCATTTCCTGGTCATTGAACAGCTCTCATATCGCCTCAACAGAGGAGCATCGGGCCCCCTCTATCAGAAAGAGGCTCGAGGCGGCCAAAAAATGCCAGGAAGAGGGCTATGTCCTGGGATTTCATTTCGACCCTTTGATTGAACACCCGGGCTGGCAGGAGGAGTACAGGCGAACCCTGGACTTACTGGATGAACTCATCGATCCCAAAGGCATTATATGGATAAGCATGGGCACGCTCAGGTATATGCCGGGTCTCAAAAGCATCATTCGAAGGCGACATCCGCACACCCATATCCTTGATGGTGAATTTGTCCCCGGGCTTGACGGGAAAATGCGCTACCTGCAATCCATCCGAATCGACATGTACGCCTATATGAAAGAAATGCTCGATCAATGGTATGAGGATCTGGGCCTTTATCTCTGCATGGAAAGTGATGACGTATGGAGACAGGGCATGGGGTGGAGCGTCGGGACATCGGACGGCCTTTCGCAGTATTTGGATGAGAGAGTAATTAGGTTTTTTGGCGCATCCTCTGTTTAAAAGGGTCACATTACATATTGTATTGTTGCGGATGTTATGCTAAGGATAATTGATTTGAAAAATAAGGGAGGACAGTTCGATGATTAAGGAAAAGATTGAGGCTGCCCTGGATATGGTCAGACCTTCACTACAGGCGGATGGGGGCGACGTCCAGCTCATCGACGTGGACGAAGACGGCGTCGTAAAAGTAAAATTGCAGGGCGCATGCGCCGGCTGCCCCATGTCCCAGATGACATTGAAAATGGGGATCGAGAAGATACTCAAACAAAAGGTGCCGGAAGTAAGCAGAGTGGAATCTGTATAGCTCGATATCATAAAACATCGGAGGAGGAAACATGGAAATCAAAACGATTGGTGTTCTCGGTGCAGGAACGATGGGTAACGGTATTGCTCAAGTGGCGGCTCAAACGGGTTACAATGTTGTCATGAGGGATATCAAAGATGACTTTGTTGCAAATGGATTGAAAAATATCGACAGGTTTCTTTCCAAGAGCGTGGAAAAGGGCAAGATCGAGGCCTCTGAGAAAGATGCCGTGCTGGGGCGAATCAAGGGAACCACCCAAATGAGCGATCTCAAAGACGTTGACCTTGTTATCGAAGTCGTGCTCGAGGATCTGGCGCTCAAAAAAGAAGTCTTCAAGGAACTGGATGAGATCTGCCGTCCGGAGGTCATCCTGGCCTCCAATACATCCTCCATGTCCATTACGGAAATCGCGGCAGCTACGAAACGACCGGACAAGGTCTGTGGTGTTCACTTTTTTAATCCCGTTCCCCTCATGAAACTCGTAGAAATCATTCGGGGTGTCGGCAGCAGCGATGAGACGATTGCCACGTGCACGGAAATGGCCAAGAAAATGGGGAAAATAACCGTTGAGGTCAAGAAAGATTGTCCGGGTTTTATCGTGAACCGGTGCATGATCCCGCACATGATCGAGGCCATCCGGATCGTGGAAGAAGGTGTTGCGAGCATAGAAGACGTGGACACTGCGGTCAAAAACGGCCTCAATTACCCCATGGGACCATTTCAGCTCATGGACCTCACGGGGATCGATATCGCTTATTTCGTGACCGAGTATTTCTTCGGCGAGCTGAATAAAGAGTTGAAGTGGGCTCCTCCGACGCTTCTCAAGAACATGATTCGCGCCAACAAGCTTGGCAGGAAGACCGGGGCCGGATGGTATGATTACAATAAATAAGACCCACTGGCACCTTTTGTAAGATGCCAAGACCGACAATATAAAAAGGCAGCCCCGACCACGGTGGGCTGCCTTTTTTAGTTTAAGCTTGAGGTTGACGGAAAGAGGGGTCCTGTGCCAGGGGCCCTCTACTTATTCTTATGCCTCATCTGTTTTCTCAGTTTGCGATACTTATGCTTCCTGATCTTTTTCCGACGCTTTTTTACGACACTTCCCATTTAAATGCAACCTCCGATTCGAAAAAACAATCTAAATAATTTACACTTCTTGATCATTATATGTCAATAAAATATTTAAGGTCATCGGCAAGGACACGTTTTCATACAAAAGGTGCCCTGGCTCCTTTGGTTTACATAATATATATTATCAGAACTGAAAACTTACCCTTTATCCCGCTGTGTCTTGGCCGCGTAAAGGTTTTTGTCGGCCTCTGCCACTAGATCCTTG
>CAYNYM010000187.1:0-2122 GCA_964401325.1 uncultured Desulfobacteraceae bacterium
ACTACAATAGAGTAGAACTCTTTTGGATTTATGTCAGATATGGGGGTCTACCGGGCAGACCCGCGATTTGGTGAAAAGAATCGTATTCAGGATTACAGCCATCGATATCGGGTCGTGATGGGAGAGCGAAAATAAGGGCCGGAATGGTGTAATGACCCGGCTTGCCGGAAGGGAATTTGTTTGAGAATCGGATTGGATTGTCGAGTTCAGAGGTTCAGCGTTCAGGGGTTCCCGCTATCTCTCAGGGCTGCGGCGCTGTAAGCAGAGCACCCGAAAAAGTAACTGAAGCTGGTTTTTATCAATTCCTCACAATTGTTCGCTTCGCGCACTCGCGGCACAGAGCTATCAGGCTCATTCACCATGAAGGGGTTATTTAGAAGACAGAAGGCAGAAGACAGAAGGCTGGTTGGGGATCGAAGATTTCAATTCTGCGCCGAATGCGGGCCTCATCCGGTTCTTGCAGCACGCAAAACGATCCTGCGGATCAGTCAAAAACTGACTCGCCCTACAATGACGGCTATGGTTCGGCAGGACCAACTTTGAACTCTGAACCCAGAACCTCTCAACTCAAGAAATCAGGACAGTGTGCATGGTGAAGCGATACAGGGACTACAACAGTTATCTGAGAGAAATTTTTGGTGAGCGCGTCCAAAAAATTCCCCTGGATGCCGGATTGAACTGTCCCAACCGAGACGGCACCCTCTCGGAGGGCGGCTGTATTTACTGCGACGCCCGGGGCTCGGGGACCGGTGCCATGATCCACAGGGGCCTCTCGATAGCACAACAGATGAGCTCAGGCCGCCGGTTCGCCGAGGAAAGATACCGGGCAAGGAAGTTCATCGCCTATTTTCAGTCTTTCACCAATACCTATGCCCCTGTTCCCAGGCTGCGGTCCCTTTACGACCAGGCCCTGTCTCAACCCGGCCTGGTCGGTCTATCCGTTGCAACGAGGGCCGATTGCGTGGATGGCGAGGTCCTGGGTCTATTGCGTGCCTATCAAAGGGACTATCTCGTCTGGATTGAATATGGCCTGCAATCGGCCCATGATCGGACCCTTGAGGCGATCAATCGCGGGCATGATGTGGCGTGCTTTGAGCATGCCGTGCGCAGCACCGCGGATCATGGGATCAATATCTGCGCCCATGTGATTTTGGGATTGCCCGGGGAGGACCGTGACATGATGTTGGAAACCGCCCGTTACCTCTCCAGGCTGCCCGTGCAGGGGGTGAAAATCCATCTCCTCTATGTCGTGGAGGGGACGAGGCTGGCGGAGCTCTACGAAAGGGATACCTTCCGGTGTCTTTCGAGAGAAGCGTATGCGGACCTGGTCGCCGACTTTCTCGAGGTGTTGCCCCCCGATATGGTCATTCAACGTTTGACAGGGGACCCGCCGAGGGGCGAATTGATTGCCCCGACCTGGGCCACGGAAAAGTCCCGCAACCTCGCCCTCATCCAGTCGAGGCTGGAGCAAAGGGATACCTGGCAGGGGCGCCTTTTTTCACCTTTGCCGAGCGACCCTGTCTCGATTTGAAGTCAGGCCGGGGCCTGTGCCGGGAGACATCCCTTGAGGGCGAAAGGCTAACCCAGGGCCTCGATCAATAGATTGAGTGTCTGGACATCCTCGACGTTGTAAACCGAGGTCTCATCCCCGGGGGGAATAATCTTTTTCAGCAATCCGCTCAGGACTTTCTTCGGACCCACTTCCACAAACACATTGACACCGTTTCCAAGCATTTTTTGAATGATATCGTACCACCGGACCGGACTGATGAGCTGGTTGGCCATAATATCTTTGATCCTCTCGGGGTTGTTTTCCTCTTCGGCCGTGGCGTTGAAGAGGACCGAGGCTTTAGGTTCTGAGAATGCGAGGCCTTGCATGAACCTGCGAAAATCAGAAACGGCCTCATTCATGAGGCTGCAATGCCACGCTCCGCTGACCTTCAAGGGAATGGCCTTACCCTCCCGTGCCTTGGCCAAGGCCATCGCACGTGACACGGGTGCCTTTTCCCCTGTAATGACAATCTGTTCGGCGGTGTTGTGATTGGCGACACCCAGCACCTCATTTTCACGGGCGTCAGCGACGATTTGCTCAACTTTTTCAATGGACAGGCCGATGAGGGCG
>CAYNYM010000187.1:2132-6492 GCA_964401325.1 uncultured Desulfobacteraceae bacterium
CGGGGGCAGCGGGTCCTGCTCTACGCCTATCCGGCGGCCATGACCCCCGGGTGCTCAAGGGATTCCCTGTGCATCAACTCCGCGCGCCTATTGACCAGGGCCACGGCGTCGGACTCCGAGAGGACCCCGGAGGCCACAAGGGCCGCGTATTCGCCCAGGCTATGTCCGGCAGACACATCGGGCCGTATCCCGGCGCGATTTAGGGCCATCAGGCAGGCCAGACTCACGGCTGTGACCGCGGGCTGCAGGTTGGCCGTAAGGGTCAGTTCGTCCATGGGCCCTTCGAAGCAGAGTTTTGATATGGGTCTTTGGCAGACTTCGTCCACCAGCGAAAAGAGCTTTCCGGCTTCGGGAAATCTCTGCGCCAATTCCGAACCCATGCCGACATACTGGGAACCCTGGCCTGGGAATAAAAAGGCCATTTTTCTGGTCATGAAACCGTCCTTTCTTCAAATGGGAACCGGCGCTATGAAAATATTGGCAGGCGCTCTGCCAAATGAGCATGGTTGGTGACAACCCCGTATTCCATGGAAAAACAGCTTAAAAAAAACGAGCGGCAAAGACCTGACGCTCGTTCTGTTTTCTCATCCGTTCAAACTAAATCATGACGGGTTATAGTTGCTGGGGATCCCCCATTTTTTTTTGAACAAGCTGCTCCAGGGCGATGTCGTATTCCCTTGAGCCAGGCGTGAGGGATTTGTTGTTAGTGAGCTGTTGAAGAATCTCCTTTTCGGATCTTTCGAATTTCAGATTGATCTGAATGATGACGTCGTTAACGGCCTTGTAGATATCCTGGTCCGTGCCGTAAACGTCAATGACGCAGGGGTCATTGATGACGATTTCCAGGATGTATTGTGTCATGTAAAGGGAGATGGGATTTGGGCGGGGCAGGAGGTCTCTCAGGGGGGCAATGAAATACTTATAATCAAACTCATTGATTTTAAGAAATTTTTTTAGTCCCTTGGACAAAAGTTCGGACAATGCCGTGGGATTATTTGTCTCGATAATTTTTTCCATGGGCAAGGCCTGGGACAGCCTGCTCTGGATTTCCGGCATTTTGTATTTAAAAAACCTATCCCGCTGAAAGGCTTCCTGTTTTTCTTTTCTTTCCAGCCTGTTTAAGAGTTTGTCTTGGACTCTCCCGGTATCAAATATTCTCATAAGTTTATATTCTATTAAGGGGTATCATTTAAAACTCGGGCTGAATGCCGCAAGTCCGCTTCTCAGGGTTTCCATCAATCTTTGGCCTTTTTTGTGCCGGTTTTCGAGGATTCCGTCGCCGTTTTGGTTATGGAATCCTCTTTTGTCTTTGGCTGCGCAGGTTCCGTGGCCTTTGCAGTCGTATCTTTTTTTGCCTCGCTGGTCCTGTTTCGCGAAGCATAATCCGTCACATACCATCCCGTTCCCTTTAAATGAAAGGTGCTCTGGGATATCAGCTTCTTTATTTTGCCGTTACACAATTCGCAGGTTTCCAGGGGAGAGTCCGATATTTTCTGAAAGGCCTCCATGTGGTGCCCGCACTGTGTGCATTCATATTCATAAACCGGCATTTTCTATGACCTCACAGTAAAAATTTCTATGAGACAGCCTCCTCGCAGATTCGGTGGCGCTCATATGATGCAAGAACGTAGTCCAACTTGGAAAGGGGAAGGTCTCTTAAGGCCTCGTAAGTGGTTTCATGCACCACCCTTTCTTCCTGGTTCCTCCCCCATGCGGTGGTCTCGAATCTCTGAGAGAAATTGCAAAACCGCACGATGTGTATCAATTCATGCATGAAAATATAGACAAGCAAGGGCAATAATTCGAGATTGTCGTCCCTTATCAGTGCCCTGCGGATATGGTGATCCTGGAGGCAAATAAGATAAAAGTCCCGTTCCCTTGTTTTGAATTCAAAACCATCGGTGACTCGTGAACATCTGTTGAGCAAGGCAAAGGCGTTGGGCGCAATCTCTTCCCGGTTCAAGATGCGAAGGGTCTTCACGTCGTAATGATGCCGTTTCCATTGCCCCAGGGAGAACTTGTAAAAATCCGTAATCCTGTCTTCGGCGATGTCGTGGGCCTCACCGACTGTCTTGATATCATCACTGTCAAAGGGCAAAAATTCCATAGGCCTCGTGCCCCGACCCGGATATTGATGACGTAAGATAAGCTCTAATGAGGGACAGTCAATCCCTGAGATGAATTTATGTGGTGGCGGTGACTGGATTTGAACCAGTGACTCTGCGGATATGAGCCGCATGCTCTGACCAACTGAGCTACACCGCCAACGACCCCCTAATTTATAAAAACCGCCCCGTTTGTCAATCAAATAATGGACCGGGACGGAGAAAAATGCATCCACCGTCTCATTTGCATGTCATCCCGAAATCAGGAATGGTGATCAGGGCTTGACACAACGGCCGGAGAATTGTAAGGAAACCTGATAAAAATAGCGTATTGTAAAGTGGAATCCAGCGTGATTGACTGTGAAATCTCTTGACGGTGAAAAGGATTTAAAAATGAAAGGCATTATTACGGCGAGAACATGCCCCCGTTGCGGGCATCACGAAATAGGCATCACCACAAGGGACGGTGAATACTACCCACTCAAGGCCGGCACCCTGGTTCAGGTCATGGAGGCTGGCGACGAAAAAAAAATCGGTGAAGATCATGAGATGGCGCAAGGCCCTTCAATGACCGAGCCTCCGGTCTTGGGGCCCGCTCCCTCAGGTTTTGCCTGCGACGCATATGCTCGAATGCTGGCGGCCCGAAAACAGGAAGAAGAGGAAGACGAATTATCTCAATATGAAATTTGGGTTCCCGAACCCCTCAGGGGCGATCGGAGACTTCGTATAAAGTACGGGGTCACGGTCAAACCGGGCACAGAAACGGACGCGATGAGTCCTGATGCCTACCGGGCGGCCTATATAAAGAAACTCGAGAGCCTGATCGAGAGGGAGATCTGCACCCCCATAGCCGTCCTTCTCGATCGATTCTTCAACTGTCCTGAGCTGGGGTCGGGGTCACCCTCAAAGATTGCCGAGACCCTGTGGGAGGAACTCGATGAGATAAAGACCCCCGCAATGCGGGTTATGGCCTGGTTACATGAGAAGAACGATGAGACCCTGGCGGGATTGATCCATCCCCTGTCAGCGGAAGAATTGGAAAATGCCCCCTTGGACAAGGATGGGGCGTTAGGTGAATTTGCAATGCTCTCTCTGGAGGACTTCCTGGAGGTGCTGTGAGGGGTTCAGGGGTGGCGAGCCACGCTGGCGGGTAAACCTCTGGCGGGTTGAGCGTTCCTTTCTTTTGTCGGCCTTGCCCGTAGGCCAGTAGACATTTGCTGAATCTCTTGCATTATTGTGCATGGATGAACCGGCCGCATCCTGAATTTGCCCCTTCAAGTCAATCAGAACCTTCAGCCTCCCACTCTGCCGAAGGTGGGCAAGCCTCTGAACCTCCCAACCTTTGAACCCCTGAACCTACATAACAACTAAACAAAAGGGCGGGCAACATTGCCCGCCCTTTGTCATGCCCATGTCAATCGATGGGTCTGATTTGTGGTTATGCCATTAGGCGAATTTTTTGACTTCTTCCGTCAATGGGGGAACCACCTTGAACAGGTCATCCACCACGCCGTAATCGGATTTCTGGAAGATGGGGGCATCGGGGTCCTTGTTGATGGCCACGATGACCTTCGAGGTGCTCATGCCGGCCAGATGCTGAATGGCTCCGGATATACCGCATGCGATATACAGATTCGGGGAAACCACTTTCCCTGTCTGTCCAACCTGATCGACATGCTCTCTCCAGCCCGCGTCAACAGCGGAACGTGAGGCTCCCACGGAAGCACCCAGGACCTCGGCCAGGTCTTCCAGGACCTTGAATCCCTCGGGTCCTTTTATTCCGCGCCCGCCGGAAACAATCATGTTCGCCTCGGTGAGATCAATCTTGCCGCTCTCGTCTCTGATGACTTCTACAACCTTGGTTTTGAGAGCCCCGTCATCAAGGGAGAATGAGGCGTCAATGATTTCCGCCGACTTGGAGGTGTCGGGTTCGTTGAGGGTCATGACGTTGGGCCTGGCCGTGGCGATTTGGGGGGTCCCTCCGGCATAGGTGACCTTTGAATAGGCCTTCCCGGCATAGATGGGCCTGATGGCCACGAGATTTCCGTCTTCAACGGAAAAGGCCGTGCAATCCTGAGCCATGCCCACTTCGAGCCTGGCCGCGAGGCGTGCCGCAAGATCCTTGCCCTGAACGGATGCTCCCAGGATGACGATGGTGGGATCATTGGCCTTGATCAATTCGGTGAGGACGGCTGTGTAGGCATCAGTCGTGTAGGTTTCCAGTTTTGGATCATCCGCTACCAGAACCTTGTCCG
>CAYNYM010000188.1:0-6458 GCA_964401325.1 uncultured Desulfobacteraceae bacterium
AATAGATAAATCCGTCAACGGTCCCCAGCTTGAGGCCCATGTAAAGGTCCTCCGGCGGAAAGGACATGGGTTTTCCGCCTGCAGCCTTCACATAAAGCGCCGTCGGACCCTCCGACCAGACCTTTTTCCCTTGCAGATCAGCAATCTTTTTGATCGGGAAGTTCCCCATGATGGGCAGCAGGGACGTTGGCATGGGATAGGCAAAAAAGATATTGTGCTTTGCGTAGGCCTTTCGAATAAAATCAAGCCCACCGTATTTATCGAAGAATTCCAGATCCTGTTCGGCATTCTGCCAGCTCATGGGTAGCCCGAAGGCGACGATGGCCTCGGGTATGGTCTGGGCGGCCCAGGCCGGTGCCGTGTATGCGGCATCGTACACGCCCATGGACAGGCCGTTAAACATCTCCTCTGCGGGAATGATTTGCCCAGGTTGGAACAGTGTGATTTTAAGCTGACCTTTAAGCCCCTCGTTCAGCGCCTTAACCAGCCCCTTGGCCTGGATTTCATAGGAATAATCACCGCCGGGGAAGAGACACTGCATACGCCATCTGATTTCCTTGGCAAAGGCCGGTCCCGGGTTCAAGATCCCTGTTCCCAACAACAGGCACACGGCAACACATAAAACCGAAACCCTGGCAAACACATTTTTTGCAGACATCACGTACCTCCTTGTCAAATAATGGTCTGGTTTAATCCTTTGCGGGTCCTTCCCGGATGGTTTCCCGTCCAATCCGGATTATCAACAGAGGTTCCTCTCACAGGTGAAACCCGTACAGGGCCCCACCCAGGAAAAACCTCTTGCCAACCCATGGATGGTCTGGGGGTGACCCCCAACGCCTTATTTGATCAGGCTTTGTCTGTTCTGTTTCATGTGAACTCGATCACACGTTTGCAGGTTATTAAATAAGATTTGGGATGTACTGAGTTATTGTTTTTAGGAAGCATTTTTTCGGATAGGCAACAATCATGACGCTAAGTATTTCATAGGAAAAAATATTGTCAAGTTCATTTTTCGTTGAGCGAAATTTTGAAACTATTTTTTTTCTCTTTACATCTCACAATTTAATCGACTCCAACAAAATAAATCGAAGCGCTCGAAATCATTTTTCCGCAAAAGGCAATGAAAAAACGTTCCTTTCACGGTGAGAGGAGCACCTGTTCTCCGAATTTTGATGAAAGGGCTCTGGTCAGGGCCTCAACCTCTTCTTGTGACGGGAACTCCACCATCAGTTCACCGGCATCGCCCACGACGAGCCGCCCGTGAGCCTCGATGATCCCGGCAACCTCTTCTGGCTCCACCGTCCACCATCCCCTGGTCCTCATGAGTAGTTCCTTGCCTTTCAGTTTTCGAGGCGTCACCAGGTCGATCTCCCTAAACCAGGCCTCCCAGCCGACCTGAGCTGGCGCCCGGAGAACCGGGCTTACGGGATCATGGTAGATGCGGCAGCGGCCAAACAATCTCAAACGAATCATGGGATAACCTTTCTGACGGCTTTTTCGATATCAGGATCAATGGGCAATGCACCGTCCGGAATGTCTACCCCCTCCCTTTCCATCCGGTTGGCGAGGCAAAATAGGTATATGAAACCCGCCCTTTTTGCCGTGACATTCACCCCGGATCTGTCCGCTTCAGTCCACGCCTTTTCAAATAAAATCCGGGCCGGTCGGCGCCAGTTGCGGATTCTTTGATCCATGGACGGGATGCCCAATCGCCTGAAGAACGCCGATTGGGCCTGTTCCAATTCACCAAAAACCTGCCTCATCATCTGCACGGAAGGATCACTTCCCCATTCGTCCACTGCCATTACACGCCTCCTAAGGCATTAAGCTGGGTGTGAAATGTTCCATCCAGGAATCGGATCTTTCTGGATGAAAACCAGATAACTATGCAAAGAAGGGCCAATCATGCCTTCTTCAGCAGGGAGGGCCTGATGAGAAAGGTCCCCGAAAGGGTCATACCGGCCAAGATTGCAGCCGGTATGCTGACGCACCAAATCCCTCCGGCAACGGAATAGTGGTCCCCCATATATCCGATCAGAATTGGCGCAAGGGATGCCGCCACGTACCCGATGGTCGTAATGATCCCGAGAGCCAGCCCCTTTGAGGAGGCAAAGAGCAAACCCGTAAAGGTCCATAGCACGCCCATGACCGCTGCCCCGATAAATCCTGCCTGAAAGGTGAAATAGGCCTGAAGGGGCACACTGTTCACACTTAGGATGAGGATGAGAGAGGCACCGAATATCCCGGACCCGACGATTCCGACCGGACGGTAAGTGAGTCTGTCAGAAACCCACCCGAGAACAGGGCGCCCGAGGAATTGACCCATGCCGTATAGACCTGCAATCATTCCTGCACTGGCAACACCCATTTTCACCTCCAGTTCGAGATAGGTGGGCAGCCACATGGTGAAGCCGAACTCGGCGGAAATTTGAAAGGCGGCGACCAAGCTGAGGAGTGCAAGCATCGTCAGGTTCTTGCCGTCGAGTATGCTTCGGTCGTAAAAGGGACCCGAGTGGATCGGCCTGTCCTGTTCAGGCCAGGTGACAAGCATGAACGCCGCCACGATGACACCGATAAGGCCGGTTACCAGAAAGGGCGTCCGCCAGGAACCTGAAATACTCAAGAGCCAACCTGCCAATGCCGGGCCCGTAAACCACCCCAGAGAGGACCCGGAAGACATGAGCGTGAGATAAAACCCGGGTCTGGCGGGAAAAAGCTCGAGGGTAAAGGCCATGAGAGGAATAAAAAAGAATGCCTCCGCAACCCCTGACACGAGTCGGGCCGCAAAGAGTTGCCCCATGCTGTTCATGAGACCGGACACAACGGTGAGAATGGAAAACCCGAAGATCCCGGCAAGGGTGGTGTATTTCCTCCCGAATCGATCTGAGAGCATTCCGGATATGATAGGAGTCATCATGTATCCCCACAGAGAGGCGGAACCTATCATTCCAAGAGCGGTCTTATCGGCATTGAAGTAATCCATCATTGCGGGTATGGCCGGCCCTAATATCCAGCGCTGGGTAAAATAGAGCACCATACCCAGCCATCCAAAGGCAAAAAACACCATTTTTCTCTTAGAATGCACCTTCTGCGATATCCTCTGGAGAGATTTCTTTCAGGAAGGAAAATCTTTTTTGCCCAAGAGGTCGTCTTTCGGTATTTAGCCGCTCCCTAAATCTGAATTTTCGCACCTTCCCGCAGTGTGTCTCCACTCATGGAATAAAGCGCGTCGACCAGGGCCACCTGAAAACTCCCCGGCCCATTTGCCCTTTGAAAGGCCTGTTCGCCGGCAAGGCCGAAATATGCCAAGGCCGTGGAAGCGGCTTCAGCGGGGCTGGCATCTACGGCAAGGAATGCTCCGATCAAGGCCGATGCCGTGCACCCGGTCCCCGTGACATAGCCCATCATCTCATGTCCGTTCAATACGCGATAGACCTTCTCCCCGTCGGTCACCAGATCAACGGCACCCGTAATGGCAACCGTTGTCCTCAATTCCCTAGCCAACGGCCCGGCAATCTCGGCGGCATCCTCCACGCTGTGGATGGCATCCACCCCTTTTGTCCTGGAATTTTTATGGGCAAGGGAGAGGACCTCGGAGGCGTTTCCTCTGACCACCTTTATATTGAGCTCATCTATGAGGCGCTTTGCCGATTCGGTACGAAGCCTTGTCGCTCCCGACCCCACAGGGTCCAGTATAATCGGGATATCGAGTTCGTTCGCTCGATTTCCCGCCTTGATCATAGACCCGATCCAATAGGGCGTAAGGGTTCCGATATTGAGCACCAACGCACCCGCAAAGGAGACCATTTCTTCCACTTCCTCCGGCGCATGGGCCATGACGGGAGACGCCCCGCAGGCTAGAAGTGCGTTTGCGGTGGAATTCATGACCACGAAGTTGGTAATGTTGTGGATCAGGGGTTTTTTCCCCCTGAGGTCTTCAAGGTTTTTCCCCGCCTTTCGGGCCATCTCCAAATCAAACATACAATTCTCCCTCTTCCCGCTTCGGGATTCTTAACGATCTTATTCCGTTTCCATGTCGACAGGGGCGCAGGCGTGAGGAAGTACTCCAAGCCGGGTGCATCGGTTTTCTAATGCTTGAGCGAGCCGGATTACCTGAAATGATCCCACCCCGCAGCTCGAAGGGAACGTCGTGTGCCGGTGGGAAGCACGATTCTTATGCCCTGGTCCCGATTCACGATCCTGCCGATTTCCGAGACAGGTACCTTGCTGACCGAATCGATTGCTGAACGCAGCGCCTCCACATTTTTCGGTGGGCATGTCATGATGAGTTCATAATCGTCGCTTTCCCCAAGGACCAGGTCTGCCGGCGCTTTTTCCAACCGAGTGGCAGCCTCCCGTAACGCATGGCTCACAGGCAGTTTTGTTTGAAAGACCTCAGCACCCACTCCGCTCTCGTCACAGATATGCCCAAGATCACCCAGGAGCCCGTCGCTCGTATCGATCATTGCGCTGGCTTGTCCCGACAGCGCCACGGCCCGACCCTCTCGAGCGCGATGGGTGGGCATATTGTATTCACGTACCAAGGGATGAGACAGGAGTTCCGCCGAGCCCTTTTCCTTCAACAGGAGATGCAGACCGGCCGCAGACTGGCCGGGATATCCCGTCACCAGCACGGCATCACCCTCCCCGGCGGTCGATCTCCTGACGATGAGGTTATCTTCCACTTCCCCGATCAGGGTGATGTCAATAAACATGGCTCCGACGGCTTTTGTCAGATTCCCGCCAATGATACCGGCACCCAGGGGATTCAACTCGGCAAGAAACCCACGGTACAGGGACTCGATGTCAGTAACCTGCATCTCCCCCTTCAGGCCCAGGGACACGAGCGCGTGAAGGGATTGGCCGCCCATGGCGCCGATGTCACTGATGTTCAGTGTCATCGCCCGCCGCCCGAGGTCATAGGGCGTAATATACTCGGAAAGGTAATGCCGTCCCTCTACGATGCAGTCGCAGGTCACCAAAAGTTCACATCCCTGCCTGGGTCGAAATGACGCGGCGTCATCCCCTATCCCGAGCCTCACCCCGGAATGGGCGATCCCCTCCTCCTCGATGAGCCTGTGTATCCGGTCTATGAGTCCGAATTCCCCGATCCCTGACAGTGTCTCAGACATGGCGTCCCTGCGACCTGCCCTTGCACACGGTCTCAAAGAATTCCCTCGTGGCCTCCAGGGGGTTATCCTGGCAGCAGACGTCTGATATCACGGCGATACCCGCGGCGCCTGTTGCCATGACGGCCGGGGCATTTTCCCGTGTAACACCACCAATGGCGATAATCGGGAGGGGGATGCTTTCCACAATTTCCTTCAATTTCTTGATCCCGCTCACCGGCCCGGCGTCATCCTTGGAGGTTGTGGGGTATACCGGGCCGAATCCCACATAATCCGCCCCATCGGAGAGACAAATTCGGGCCTCTTCCCCGGTCGAGGCCGAACCTCCGATGATCTTTTCCGGACCAAGAATCTTCCGGGCCAGGGCAATGGGAAAGTCGTCCTGCCCCAGATGCACGCCGTCTGCTTCAGCGGCAAGGGCGACATCAAACCGATCATTGACAATAAAGCTTGCACCGGCGTCTTGACATACCTTTTTCATCCGGCGCGCTATATCGATCAACTCCCTTGTGGAACCACTCTTCTGCCGAAATTGAATGGTATCCGCACCCCCCTCAATGGCTTGAATCGCCAGTTCCACGTGTGAAAACCGGGACTGCAATGTGACGTCCGTCAACACATGCAGTTTCCCTATATTCGGCATGACAGCCTCCTGAAATATGAATCGACCTTCTCTACAACTGAAAATGCTGAAAAATTAGACTATATGACCATCGAAATCACATTTTTGTCAAGTCCTCAAGAGGCCTTGACAAAGAAAATCTCCCTGCCCCCTCATTCCGATGTGTTGACATTCTAACAGGCGGGGATTACTTTTATAAACCAGTAACTGTAGGGCTCTCAAAAACGCCTTCAGCGATGGATGGGCCCTGACAATCTCTTCTCAAAAGGCCAAACGCATACGCTTTTCTCGATTTCAGAAAACCACCTCCTTCCCCGCATGTGGGATCTACGATGCGCAGGGGCCCTTTGCCTTATTGTTTCAAGTGGTTACTCCCTTATACTGCAGGAGAGGATGAATCCATGAGAAAGGTCGTCATATCCATTCTTGGCTCAGATTGTCCGGGCATCGTCGCCGCGGTTTCCAGAATTCTCTCTGAAAACCATTGCAATATCGAGAATGCAAGCCAAACCACGTTGCAGACGGAATTTGCGGCCATCTTTATTGTCTCCATGCCCGAAGATCTTCATCCCGACGATCTCCTCTCACGGTTACGGAGAGGGTTGAAGCCCCTTGGGCTCTATGCCTTCCTGAAACCCATGGGACCTGCCCGAGAGCCGCAGGCCCCCGGACTAAGTGAACCATTCGTTATTACGAGCACAGGGCCC
>CAYNYM010000189.1:0-6431 GCA_964401325.1 uncultured Desulfobacteraceae bacterium
CTGGAGGATCTTTACAAATACGAGTACCTTATTCTGATCAGGGAAAAGGCATAAAGTTAGTGCCCATGCATGCGACCGGCGGGCCTTTGTTTTCCATTAACATTTCGGGATAACCTAAATTCAGAAACGTCAGCGCTCTTAGGGCCCTTGTACCTCTGCCCGGGAGACCTGCCCGTTCGGCCGGAGGAGCGCCCGGCTAACAAGACCGGTAAAGGCTTGAAGGACGGTCTGAGACATGCTTGGAGATTGAAACTATATGTTCAATAACATTATATATTTCCTCGTGGTGCTCCTGATTTTCAGCATCAGTTATACGGGAGACACTCCGGAAGACTCGCTGAGCTACAGCCTGTTCATGATGTTCTTAACCTGGGCGGCATTTGCCTCTTACTGCACCTGGGGTTTCAGAAGGCTGTTGAATCGTTCCCTTAAAAACGGAGAGTCGGAATCCGGGTTTGCAGGTGAATACCAGGGTCTGGTCATGCGACTTTCCATCTTGGCCATCTTTCTTTTTTCCCTGCACGTTTATCTGTTTCACTTAAAATTCTGGCTTCAGTCGATTCCGGGTCTGAAGCTCTTTACCGTGATCCAGGGCCTCTTGGCCGTCGGTCTGTTCGTCTTTTGCCAGTGTACCATTTGGTATTTTTCCTTCCCGGCGTACCGGGAGGCATTTGGCACGGATGTGAGCAAAAGTTCCTTTATCATTTCAAACATCAAACTGAATGTCCCTGTTCTTTTCCCCTGGTTCGTTCTGACTCTTGTTTATGATCTCCTGACCCTGAGTCCCTGGGCCTGGCCTGCCGTTGTCCTGAACAAGCCCGTCGGGCAGATTCTTTTCTTTGCGATTTTTCTGGTTGTTCTCATGATTTTCATGCCCTCTTTTGTTCAGTACTGGTGGGGGTGCCGGCCTCTTCGGGCATCGGACAAGCTGAAAGAACTCGAAGCATTCCTCGACACAAAGGGGTTCAGGTACCGGCACCTTTTGGACTGGCCGATCTTTGAGGGGCGCATGCTGACCGCGGGCATCATGGGTATCGTTCCAAAATATCGCTATCTTCTCATCACCGATTCCCTGATGAATATCCTCACCATAGATGAACTCAAGGCCGTCGTGGCCCATGAAATGGGCCATGCCCGATACCGGCATATGCTTTTCTATACGGTTTTCTTTTTGGCGTACATGGTCCTATCATTCGGATTGTTCGACATCTTCGGATCCTTTCTTGCCTCTCTCCCGTTCTTTATGAAGGGTTTTGTAGGGAACGATTCCAATGCCGTCACCCTCTATTATCCCGCCCTCTCGCTTCCTATTTTTCTTTCTTTGCTGGTCTACTTCCGATTCGTCATGGGATTTTTTATGCGCCATTTCGAACGACAGGCCGATCTGTATTCCGCCGTCCTTATGGGGAGCCCCCTGGAGACCATTCGTTCCCTGGAAAAAATTGCCCTGCTCAGCGGAAAAATCAGGGATCTCCCCAGCTGGCATCATTTCAGTATCAAGGAGAGGGTGGACTGCCTCTGGCGCATGATGAGCGATCCGGGACTTGTAAAAAGGCACAAACGCTTTCTGTCTCTCTGTCTCTGGATTTATCTGGTATGTATGACCGGGCTCGGCTATTCGGTGAATTTTGGTTCGGCAGGGGAGCAATTGACGCACCATGTGGCGGTCAAGCGCATCAATCAAATGATCGTAAAACAACCGCAGAACGTCGACCTCCATGTCAGCCTGGCCCTGCACTATCATGAACTGGATAAACACAGAGAGGCCGTGGGTGCGTATGAGGAGGCCATGACCCTGGACCCTGAGCGGGCCGTGGTCCTGAATAATCTTGCATGGCTCCTCGTCACCTCTTCCGATGAAGGGCTTCAGGACAGGGAACGGGGGCTCAAACTGGCAAAAAAGGCTGTGGTGCTGGAACGGTCTGCCACTTTTCTTGATACGCTTGCTGAAGCTTACTTTGTCAACGGACTTGTCGAAGAAGCGACAATGGCCGCCAGGGAAGCCCTGTCCCTTGCCAAGGAGAGGAAGGGGTATTACCGGAGGCAATTGGAGAAATTTATCAGTGCAACTGAGAAAACCCATTCTTAGGATGTGAAGATCTTTGCTTTTCCTTATCCTTTTCTTAAGAAGAGGAGAAGATCCATGCCTTTCGCACTGCTCATCTCGATTATCTTTCTGGTCTCTTTCATGCTCACCATGGTGGGTTTGGGAGGTGGGCTGATTTTCAGTCCCCTTTTTGTATTGCTTGGTTTCCGGGTGACCACGGCGGTATCTGTTTCTCTTTTCCTCAACGGCGTTGCCGCCGCTTCCGCCAGCATCAATTAACTTGTAAAAAAAATGGTCGATTTTAAGATCGCGCTTCCTTTACTGGTCTGCAGTACCCTGTCCGCTCCGCTGGGGGCCATGTTTACGAACCGAATGAATATCCGGTCCTTTACCACCGTCCTCGCCTTGATCATTGTTGTGGCCTCGGTTCGTATGCTCTTTTCAGGGAAAAAGGAGGCGGAAGGAAGTGAAGTCAGCGTTAACAGAAGAATTATCGGCGGAGGATGTATTGGGGTCTTTATCGGGCTATTGGCCGGCCTCCTTGGTATAGGGGGAGGCGTTTTTATCGTGCCTCTGCTGATTTATGTCCTGAAAGTGCCCACCAAAACAGCGGCGGCAACCTCTATGTTTGTGGTGGCTTTTCCCTCCTTCAGCGGTTTTATCGCCCATATGTCAAGGGGCGACACGGACTGGAAATTCATTCTGACCACAGCGGTAGCATCCATTGCGGCAGGGCAACTCGGATCAAGAATCATGGTAGAAAAACTGCGGGGTGTAACGGTTCGCCGGATATTCGGAGGCGTTTTGCTCTTGTTTGCTCTTAAACTCATCCAGCGGGCATTTTTGTGAAGGAAAGAGCAGTGTGGCCAATTGTGTGGCCGACCATTTGAGGGGCACGGGTTTTTTGCACGATCACCACCTCTCGCATTCATGGACTTGACAACCCGAAGGCCCCCAAATTATAGTGAAATATGCGACGGCCTCAAGTCTTGTTGTTCCAAAGGCAGAATGGGGTTTTTGCTGTCGACCCGTAAACCGTCAACTCACACTCCACTTCTAAAACTAAACAAAAAATTTATGGTATCCCATCGATTATACTCTGCTGATTAAAATCAGTTGAAATGAGTCCGATCAAATGAATGGAAAGGAGAGTCTGCTATGGCAAAACTGATCAAAGAAAAGGGTGAAAAGGGGAGGCTTCACGTGGACTCCAATCTCATGGGTGAGTCCCTGGTGAGCAAGGAATTGATGCATAAGACCGAAGCCAAAGAATATTTCCGCATGCACCCCGAGATCAACGTCATGAAAATCGGGGGCCAGAGCATTATCGATCGGGGCGCTAAAGCAGTGCTTCCCATTTTGGATGTCCTTGTAAAGGCAAAAGAGAAGCACAAACTCATCCTCATGGCCGGAGGGGGTACAAGGGCCAGACATGTCTACAGCATCGGCATGGAATTGGGTATGCCCACGGGGGTACTTTCAAAGCTCGGTGACAAGGTATCGTGGCAAAATGCTGAAATGATCAGCGTGCTTCTCGCAAAGCATGGTGGGGTGAAAATCGGGCATGGAGACAATCTCGAGCAATTGACCATGTTCTGCCAACTCGGTTACCTTCCCATCACCTATGCCATTCCGCCTTACGGGTTTTTTGAACATCCGGCGGAATTCGGTTCCATCCCTCCGCACAGGACCGATTGCGGTGCCTTTCTCCTCGCGGAGAATATCGGGGCACGATCCCTGATTTTTCTCAAGGACGAGAAAGGCCTTTTCGATTGCGATCCCAAGAAGATTAAAGCGGCGGAAAGGAAAAACCTGCGTTTCTATGACCGAATCTCAGCCAGAGAACTTCTTGAGATCGACCTTGATGATCTCATCATCGAACGCGCCATTTTAACCCTCCTCCAAAGGTCTAAGTGCCTCAAGGAACTTCAAATTATAGACGCACTTCACCACCCGGACCACATCCTTGCGGCCCTGGATGGTGAGCATGTCGGTACGATCATCTACAAGGAGGAATAGGGGAGGCAGGTCCGCCCACAGGGGATTGAATTTTGTAACGTCTATTTGGCCTTATCCTTTTTCTCGATTTCAAGGTACACGACTTGAGCTCCTGTTGCTTTTGTGATTTGGTCCAGTTCCTGTTTGCGAATGTGTTTCGTGTAAAGCTTCAAATCGCCTTGGCTTACACCGACGACCTTGAAGCGGGGCTTTCTTTCGCCCTTCTCGACTTTTCGTCTTTCTCGTACAAAAATTTGTGAGGCCATGGTATACTCCTTTCTTTATAAGTGGTTATAGATATTGTAAGGTTACACGTTTATTTGAATTCTATATGTTATAAGGATATATGTCAAGAAAAATGGGTAACAAGGATAAAGCGGACGAATATAAACTCCAGAGTAAAAAAGAACGATACATCCAGCCTTCAATCCTTCTCGCACTCTATGGGAATCATTCCTATGGGTATGAATTGATTCAGGAAATCCAGAAGTTCGGTTTTGTGCAGGGCCAGGCACCCCCTGGGATGATTTATCGTCACCTGCGCCAGTTGGAGGAAGATGGATTGGTTAGATCAGAATGGGAGACAGAGGGAGGGGGTCCCGCCAAGAGGGTGTACCATATTACGAGCGAAGGGCGGGAGGTCCTAAGGCTGTGGATCGAATTTATGGAAACACAGGCCGAGAACCTCCGGAACTTCATTTCTGTCTACCGGGAGACGGATGACACATGGAAAGGGGCCTAGGCTTAATCACTATCAGACTGTCTGACAAACGAGTCATTTGAGGGTCGCATGCCTGAAAAAAATCATTTGTTCAGTCCGATCCACAGTCGAAGGGCCTTTGAGCAGGTATCGGCAAAAATTAAAGAACTAATTTTTCAAGGGGCGCTCAAGCCCGGAGACAAACTCCCTTCCGAAGCCCATCTTGCTTCCCAATTCCACGTAGGTCGCCAGACCATTCGAGAGGCCTTGCGCCTTCTCGAACTCTCCGGATTTATCATCATTCACAAAGGGGGGGCGGGCGGGCCCATCATCGCCGATACGGTCATCAATAAGATCAGTGACCTTTTCCTGGACGCCTTCAGGATGCGAAACATCACCATGGAAGACTTGACGGTGGCGAGATTAGAGGTGGAGAAGGTCGTTATGAAGTATGTTTTCGAGAATGCGGAAAGGTCCGATATAGAAACCCTCCGAGAAAATGTAAATGCGGCAAGGAAAAAGATAGAAAACGATCTCTTGGCCACGGAAGAAAATCTCCAGTTCCACAGGCTTCTGGCCAAGGCATCAAAAAACCACGTGTTTGTCATCACCCTGGAAGCCATTCTGGCCTTGGTGGGAGATTTCCTCAGCCATATCGGTCCGAACGTCGAGATATCAAGGAATGTCGTCCGGTATCACAAAGCTATCCTGGAGGCGGTTGAAGCAAAAGATCGAAAACGGGCTCTGCAACTACTCGAACAACATATACTGGAGGTTCGGGATCGGCTCAATCGCCTTGTTGAATCAGGATTCACACGTTAACCACAATAAAATCATCGACTGCAGCGTATATCTGAAATTCCAATTCGGAAAGCGACATTTGACACATGCATACGAAGGTCACCTTACCTTATTAGAATCATTGTTCCGCGTAGAACCCACCCAAAAGGATAAGTATTGACAAAGGATAACTGGATCGATAGGTTGCTTTTTTGGCATTGTGATCCGTCACCAGTAAGAGACCTCCTCCCTCCCAATTGCGCTGAATGGTGTAGGAGGTTCACGTTTACAAAAGCAGGGCCGGGATTCAGTTATGATCGAAAAGAAATTTGTTGGTACAAAACAGGTGGCCGGTTTTCTGGGTGTGAATGAAAAGATGGTCTACACCCTTGTCTCGGAAAAAGGCCTTCCGGCCACAAAGGTAACGGGCAAGTGGATGTTTCCCATCAAGCTGGTTGAACAGTGGATGGAAAGCCGTATTGTCAATCATCCGGGTACCGTGCAGCAGCCTTCTTCACAGGGGATGATCGTTTTTGTGGGGAGTCACGATATCCTCCTGGAACAGGCCCTGAGTCTGTTCAACCGTCGACATCCCGGCCGCCTGGCCGTTTTTGGAAACGTGGGAAGCCAGGGTGGCCTGGAGGCCCTGGCTCGGGGTCTTTGCCACATGGCTGCAAGCCATCTGCTACAGCAGGACGAAGAAGAGTATAATTTTGATTTTATCCATGAGACAATTCAGGGAGACCCGCCGGCCGTGGTCAATTTCTGTCGCAGGGAGCAGGGGTTGCTCCTTACCGGGGGCAATCCGGCGGGTATCAGGGGAGTAGCCGATCTCGGCCGGCCGGGAATAAAGATTGTTAACCGTCCTCCCGGTACGGGCACGCGGCTGCTCTTTGATCTCCAACT
>CAYNYM010000190.1:0-6423 GCA_964401325.1 uncultured Desulfobacteraceae bacterium
CCGAATTCCTTTGCCGCCGAGACGCGATGGTTGCCGTCGAGAACATAATACTCATCCTTGATCTGATAGAGCTGAATCGGAGCGATGGGTTTCCCCTCTCGCATGACCTTCTTGACCCCCTCAAGCCTTTCGTGGGGCAGATATTCCTTTAATCGGAATTTGTTGTCAAAATCATGATACCGGCCCACGCTACCCACGATTTTGTCAAGAGGGACCGTTCGAACGCCGAGATTCCTGGAGTCGAAGGCCGACTGCCTTTTCTGGCTCTCCTTGAAAGATTTGACCTCTTGCGATTTGATTCCCTGTTTTAGGCGGGACCAGATCTTGTTTAGCAGTTTATCCATTTTCGGTCTCAAAGAGATAGTGGCCATAGGTGTTTACCACTTTGGTTTTATTGACGACCACAAGGCGCTGTGCGGGGTCGGCAAAGAAGCTATGAATATGTCCATGAATGAAATAGCTCGGCGAGTACTTTTCAATAAGCCGGTTGTATGACTTGAAACCCTTATGGCACGGGTCTTCAGCGTCATGGAGGCGCCTGGGCGGTGCGTGCGAAATGACGATGTCAATGCCGCCTGCACGCCGAATTTTTCGCCGAAGGTGCCGGATCCGTCTACGCATTTGGTCTTCAGTATATTGATAGGGGCCCCCATTATACCAGCGTGAACCGTCCAGACCTAGAAAATTGAGACGCTTGAATCTCTCAATCCTGGCATTCAGCGCCGTGCAGCCGTCTGGGGCCTTTGAAACATACCGGATGTCATGGTTGCCTCGGACGTAAAAAAGGGGGACTTTGAAGGCCGTTGTCAGAAAGGTCAGGTATTCCGGGGGCAAGTCGCCGCAGGACAGGATGAGCTCTACTCCGTTAAAGTGCTCTGGCTCAAACCTGTGATACAAGAGGGGTTCGACGTAGTCTGAAACAGTCAGAATTTTCATGGATGACCCGAATGTGCCTCTGAAGAAAAAGGATTTGATTGTAAGAATTATAGTGAATAAGGGCTGATGTTAAAAGAATAATCTCAGGTTCCGCGCATTGGGGATGACTGATCCATTCAACGGAGCCCAAGCCGTTTCATCTTCCGGATGTTATGGTCTTCCCGGAATCTCGATGCCTGTTTGATCATTGACAGGGCCGGATCAAGGTAACTTGGAGGATATGGGAAGGGGGTCAAAATGGCAAGCTTTTGGGGAAAGCCTTTCCAATCTTTTGATTTATTCCTTGACAAATAAGCCTAATTGGGTCATTTTTAATTGCCGCTCCGTAAAATGCATCGGGCAACTATTGATCGGTTGTTCCTGAGGTCGAATGCCTTGTCAAAGAAGTGTCCTTTGCCATAAGGTGACCTGTATTTTGGGAGCAGATGAAACAACCTAGCAGAAAGGAGGTCAGCTCTGTGGCAGAAGGAATCGTGAAGTGGTTTAATGACAAGAAGGGATTTGGTTTCATCCAAAAGGATGAAGGCGGCGATGTATTTGTTCATCATACTGCCATCAACATGCCCGGTTTCAGGAGTCTGAGTGAGGGTGATCGGGTAAGCTTCGACGTTGAAGAGGGCAATCGAGGTCCGGCGGCCAAGAACGTCATGAAAGTTGACTGAGACAGTGTTGGGACTGTCATCGAGGCATCTTGCCCGCAATGGGCAAGATGCTTTTTTTGCGGCATAGGTTTGGGCGAGATTCCTCTCCAAGGTCTTTTTCCTCTCTTCTTCTCCCCGCCGGTCCACCCGGTCATGCCCCGTTCGCAAAGGCTGAAATATTGATTTACTCCTACAGGTATCCATTTGGGGGATTTCTGCTGAATCATGCCCATTTGCCATCATGTCGAAAGAGTGGTAGAGTTTATATATGAATGGAAAGACCAACAGGGTTGTGTGGGGGCATGACGGCCTTGAGGCGAAAGAACCTAGAAGCCAGGAGGTGCGTTCCTTTGTGCGGATTTTTACTACCATTCGTCGGTCCGGGGTATGGTAGGAAAACTCGACCCTAAAGGATCTTGAGGTCCTGAGAGGAAGGACGGTGGGTTTGGTGTCGGGGGAAAATGATATGGAAAATGGTTAAACCCCGGGCATGCTACCGATTTTTACGCCCCCTAATCTGTCAACAAGATTGTAAGGATGTGAAACCATGTTGCGACCTATGACCATTTCTTTATTGGCCGTTGATTCCTTATCGAAGAGCCCCATCGTGATTTTAAAGGAAATCGGCGGAGACAGAATGCTGCCCATTTGGATTGGGGTGTTCGAGGCCCAGGCCATTGCCAGTGAAATGGAGGGTATCAGGCCTGAGAGGCCAATGACCCACGATTTGCTGAAAAATATCCTGGAAACATTGGAAGTGGTTGTCAGCAGAATAGAGATATGTGACCTGCGAAGCAATACCTATTATGCCGTCATTCATGCGGTTCACAAAGGCAAAGAGTACACGATCGACGCCAGACCGAGCGATGCGATTGCCCTTTCTCTGCGAGTGGGTGCCCCGATTTTTGCCGAAAACGATGTTATCGAGAGGTCCAGCCAAATCGACTTGAAGTCGGAAGCCGAAGACAAGACCGAAGAAGGCAAAAAATGGCAGGAGATTCTGGAAAAGATGGACCCTGAAGACTTCGGAAACACGTAAACCGAAGGGCCTTGTATCTGTTCTGGCGACGCAATTGGAATAACCTTTAAGCGGATTCCCAGTTCTTCCATTCCTTAAAATCGATGATGCCGTTCTCGTGGGCATATTGTGATCAGCCTATTGTCACATGGAGGCCTTTGGTGCCGGTGCCTTCTCCGTCCCTTATCCTCTCTCAAGATAACCCCAGGGGAGAACCTATTCCCGCCTCGTCTCAACCCGTCAGAATGGACATGATGTGCTCGGTTTACGGATCTCAGTTCCAATATGGGAAGCGACGAGTCCCCTAAAAGGAACCATGGAAACGGCAAAGGATATTGCCGGAAGCGGTTGATGCCTTGGCCTCTTAGGATCGAGACAAAATGTGAACCATAAACAGGAATAGGAGGAATGAAATGACGCGACAGCTTTCATACACAAAATTTGAGAACAGAGTCCTTCCTAATTTCAGGGAAATGGTGAACAAGGCGGAATCAACAGAGGATTTAAAAAAATTCTTTGTCTACAGCACGAAAGAGCTGTTTGATAGCATTTTTGAGGGAAAAATGGATTTCAGTTATGAGGATTTTGTGCTCACCCTGGACGCAGAGCCCTATTACAGGCTGAGTGACCGCTTGCTTGCTTCGGAGGCCTTTACGGCCGTTTGGAATGAATCAGACCTTCCCCGGGTGCTTTGTCGTCTTGCCGAATCCGCCGCTCGTCACTACAAACGCCTGGAGAGAAGACCCGACAAATGCGAGACAAAAATCAGGGTTTCATAGATGCTATAATTATTGCTCAGAGCAAATAAATTATAGATATTTATATTATGTTATAAAAAAATTATTGACAAAACATTTGATGTATGTATAAATGCATATAAATTGATATATAAGTGTTTGAAATTTTCAATATGATAGCGCTCCAGGCAGGAAAGCCAGACGGTACCGCAAAGGATCTTGGGACAGCCAAGCGTCCCAATTTTAAGGGGGGTGAGATATTGAAAAGCACATATTCGGATGGGAGTGCCGGTTTATCCTATCTCCCGGACCGGGGAGGAAGACGGGTGGGAATGGATCGAAGGCAATTTGTTTATGATGCGCACATCCCCGAAAGGAGGTGCGGCCGGGATCGGAGAAACCGTGTTGATCGAAGAGGCGAATTTCGGTTTTTTTCAGATCTCGCTGTTTTTGAGACAAAGGAACGAAGAGCCACCTTGCACTCCTGAAAATCAGCTGGAAGTCATCCCTCTGGGGTGCGTGATGGAGGAGCACTGCCACCAAGGCCTGGTATTTGTCAATCTGTTCCGTTACTCCTTTTACACGAAAACGCATGAAGCCTGCTCTTCCATCACAATCCCCAATCTCACACACAAGACTCGACGGTGGGCATTCTCACCCCTTGATCAAGCCCTGCCCTCGTATCCTGATTCTACCGCCTAATTTGCATATCATGCCTTGAAGGGGATCAGGGGCCTACCCTGTCATTGCCTGTTTGTAGAGACTATAGTACTCAAAGACCCTTTTGATATAATACCTTGTCGCCCTAAAAGGAGGGACGCCTCCATATAACCTGACCTTCCTGGAACCCGCATTATAGGCGGCCAGGCTCAGTTGGACATTTCCGTTGAATCTCTCAAGGAGTTCCGCAAAATATTTCACCCCTCCTTCGATATTATGCTCAGGATTAAAGCAGTCCTCCACGCCGAGCGCCTTTGCAGTGCCGGGCATCAGTTGCATCAAGCCCTTTGCCCCGCGCCTTGAAACCGCCTTGGGATTGTACCCGGATTCCGCTCTGATAATGGCCTTGACCAGCGCCGGGTCCACGTCATATCGCTTTGCCGCCTTGCGAATGAGGGGGTCAAAGAGTTGCTCGGGTTTTTTGGCGGCGTTGGGCAATCGTTGCCTTTCTCGATGGAGGATTGCCTTGATTTGGGAGGGTGGTTGGGGTTTTTCCGCTCTCGCTTTTGCAGGTCCCTCATCCGGAAAATGGTGACGGACCTTGTGTTGAGACAGCGAAGGCAATGTGAGAATGGAAACCATAAAAAGGATAAAGATCCATTGCGGTGTCGTCTGCAGGCAAGGCCCGAAACTCCGTTTCTTGTACTTTTTTTCGGTCTTTTTATGATTCAAGGATGTCGTCATGGTTCCAACGCCTTGCCGGTCTCACACCACATAGCCCCCCCACCGCACCGGCCGATCATCGTTGGGTGTTACCCGTTCCCCTTGGGTGTTGATCGGGTGGACGTATCGCATTCGGTCTTTGTGGGGGACCTCTGTGGCAAGTTGATATGCTCTGTGTGGCGCATCGTGGTCCCATGTCCTAGGTTTCAAGACTGTGTTCCTCTGTTTTTCCGTTCAGGAGGACATTGAACTCCTGAATGGCCGGTTGCCAGGCCTCGTGGAAATGACTCCAGAAAAATGCTTTTGCGAGAACGAATCTATTGTAGGCGGATCCCGCATGTCGCATTCTTCTGTCCCAGGACTTTTGCAGGGCGATCAGGCGGTCTCTCTTGTCCCGGTCCTCGATGCTGTTTATAAAATCATCAATGAGTCTTTTTCTCTCCCGCTCAAAGCCCAACCTGTCTTCAATAAATAGCTTATGAAGCCGTGCATGCCTTTCAAGGGCCTCTTGTCGCTTCCGGTTCCGTTCTTCTTGTAAGCTTTCCTTTTCCATAGTACTGAAACATAATGAAAAAACCATACCACTTTGATTTGAGAAAAATTTTTTAGATAATTCAAGGTGTTATGCGAGACTAGGCAGGGGGAACCCGGAGACTGTGAAGAAAAGTGCCATTTTTTTGGGAAATCTTATGCCACTTCTGGGAAAATGGGTACACACCTGGGAAAAAGCGCCGCAATATTGGCCCATTACTTGGCGTCCATGGAGAAAGACCTGATATCGCTTGGTTGAAATATTTTCCGGGAAAGGCTACCGTATCAGGAACCTGATCTTTCAGACCATTTTTCTGGTTTTAAACGTACGCATCCCATATTATAATAGTCAATCGCAAGAGCTTTCGGCATTTTGAACCGCATGGAACCGGTGCATCAACCGAAATGCCACCTAATGAAGGGGGAACATCTTAAAATGCCTATAAACGGAAACGGAGACGCCGAGTCGGATCAAAAACAGGGTACCGGTGTCCGCGACAATCTCAAAAAAATATCCGTTTCAAATCAAAGTCCGGTCCTTATAAAAGACCTCTACGATCTCTCGGGCAAGGAGGTGCTGGATCATCTCCTGGATGGGGAAAGACCCGGTGAGCTGGTTCAGGCATTGCCGCATGAGGATTTTTTCTGGATCATCAAGAAGGTGGGGGAGGAGGACTGTCTCCCTTTGCTTCAACTCGCCTCAACGGATCAATGGGAATTCCTGCTCGACCTTGAAGTCTGGAAAAGTGACCAGTTGGACATGGATATCACCTCCGCGTGGCTGGAACGGCTTCAGGCGGCCGATTGCGGCCGTCTCGTGAAGTGGCTCTTCAACAAAGGCGAATCCCTGGCCTATTTTTATGCCTTTAAATCCCTTGAAGTGGTGGTGGTCAGCGACAAGGATGAGGTCTACGATCTCCCGGAAGGGTTCTTCAGCCTCGACGGCGTAGTCCATATCAAGGTCCGGTCCCCGGAATACCGTGAGAGCCTGGAAAATATTTTCCGGACCATGGCGATCACGGATTTTGATCGTTATCAGGCCCTTTTGCTGGGCTTGGTGGGCGTCCTTCCCGCTGAGATGGAAGAAGAGATGTATCGATTGAGAAATGTTCGGCTGGCAGAGTACGGTTTGCTTCCCAGGGAAGAGGCCCTGTCCGTCTATGCCCCCCTTGCCCCG
>CAYNYM010000191.1:0-6418 GCA_964401325.1 uncultured Desulfobacteraceae bacterium
GGTATGCAACCTAAGCTTCTTTATCCCCGTCGAACCCGTTTCGCCCCCTTTAGTAAATTTTTTAATGATCTTATTATAATCACTGAACAGGCAGGAGTCAATATTCCCTTTTTTTCCTGGCCTGGTCCATTTCACGTTTCTGGTCCCTCTCCCTGATGGCATGACGCTTGTCAACCTTCCTCTTTCCCTTGGCCAGGGCAAGGTCCACCTTGGCATAGGGACCTGAGAAATAGACCTCCAGTGGAATCAGGGAATAGCCCTTTTGTTCCGTTTTCCCGATCAGGCGCTTGATTTCCATTTTGGAAAGGAGGAGTTTCCGGGTCCTCATGGGGTCGAGTTCCATTTGGCGGGCAAATGGATAGGGGCTGATGTGCATGTTATGGAGGAAGACCTCCCCTTTTTTGATCCGCGCATAGCTGTCCACCAGGTTGGCACGCCCGTCCCTGAGAGATTTGACCTCCGCCCCTATCAGGACCATGCCGGCGCCATAGACCTCTTCTATGAAATATTCATGACGGGCCTTTCTGTTTCTGCACACGGTCTTCTTGCCTTTGCTCATCCGCTCACCACCGTAATAACAAGGAACCCCGAAGGCATCCGCCCCGGTTCATGGAAGGCACGTATCATTGCCGAAACGAATCCTTTCCGCCAAGATCTTCCGTAAAGGGCTCCATCCTTTTCAAAATATATTCCCTGACGTTGTTTGCCGTATCCAACTGGAGGAGTTTTTCAAGATCCGCCCTGGCTTCGGTCATGGACATGGACCGGATCACCTTCTTGATCAAGGGAACCCCCATGGAATTCATACTGAGTTCATGGATACCCAACCCCAGCAGGAATAAGGTGCAAAGAGGATCTTCGGCCATTTCACCGCAGAGGGACACCGGGATGCCGCTCTTTTTAGCCCCTTCCACCACCATGCGAATCATCCTCAGGACGGCCGGGTGAAAGGGCTGGTACATATAGGCCACATGTTCGTTGATCCGGTCGATGGCCAGGGCATATTGTATGAGGTCATTGGTACCGATACTCATAAAGTCCACGTGCTTGGCCAAAATATCCGCAACGGCCACGGCCGAAGGGACTTCGATCATGACACCAAGTCTGATGTTCCGGTCATAGGGAAGGTCTCGGTGGTCGAGATCTTTTTTGACCTCATCTAAAATAATCTTGGTGTCGAGCACTTCCTGCAATCCCGAGATCATGGGGATGAGGACCTTGACATTTCCATAGGTACTGGCCCGCAGGATGGCCCGCAGTTGAGCCCGGAAGATGTCCTTTTCTTTCAGGCAGAACCGGATAGCCCTCAGGCCCAGGGCCGGATTCATCTCCTTTGAGAGTTCCAGCCCGCCTGAAAATTTGTCCCCTCCGAGATCCAGGGTCCTGATGGTTACCGGCTCGGGGGCGATAATCTCCGCGACCTGCTTGTAGTCCTCGAAGAGTTCCTCCTCGGAGGGCAACGTGTCGCTTCTCAAAAAATGAAATTCCGTTCTGTAGAGCCCGATCCCCTCAGCGCCATGGTCCTTTGCCATGACCACTTCCTCGAGAAATTCTATATTGGCCAAGGTTGCGATCCGATAGCCGTCGGTGGTCTCCGCCGGGAGATGGCTGAGCCTGACGATACTGGATTCGTATCGTTCGTGCTGAAGCTGTTTTTCCTGATAGCGAATGATGGTATCGTCATCGGGGCTTATGATCACCTCTCCACTGCTGCCATCCACAATGAGCAGGGTCCCCTCCTGCACCTGGAGGGTCGCCGTTTCAAGGGCGACTACGGCCGGAATATTCAGGGATTTGGCCATGATGGCCGTGTGTGAAGTGCGCCCCCCCACATCGGTTATGAAACCCAGGATCTTTCCGGGGTTGAGCGCGCTCGTGTCTGCAGGAGACAAGTCATGGGCGACAATGATAGCCCGCTCATCAATTTCAAAGAGGCTGTCCTGCTCCTTTCCCGCCAAATTCCTCAAAATGCGTTCGGCAACATTCTCGACATCGCTGAAACGCTCCTTGATATAGGGGTCATCAATTTGCTCGAAGAGGTGGCCTATGTTCTGCACCGATTTTTTCAACGCCCATTCTGCGTTGATTTTCTCCTCCAGCATGGTCTTGATGGTGGCGTCCTCGAACATCGTATCATTGAGGATCATCAAATGGGTATCGAGGATAAAGGCGTGCTGCTTGATGTGATCCGGCATTCTGCTCTTGACTGTGGTGATCTGCTCCTTGGTCTTGTCCAAGGCCCCCTTGAACCGCTCCACCTCAAGTTTCACCTGCTCATCGCCGATGAGATATTGATACAGAATCCGTACCTTGGACCTGTCCACCAGGTGGGCCTTTCCAATGATGATTCCCGGAGAGACGGCAATACCAAACAATTTGGCGGTCTCTTGCAGTGCCTGATCTGTCATTTGCTTTCACCGAATTTCTGTTTAAAGAGCGCGCCCAATGCCTCCATCAGGGCTTCCGAATCCTCGCCGACCGCCCGCGCTTCAATCTGGGTACCCTTCGGACAGGCCAAAGTCAGAATAGAGAGTATGCTGGATCCGTCGACTTCCTGATCCTCCTTCTTGAGGTACAGGTCGGCCTTGTATTCCCCCGTGAGGGCCACAATCTTTGCCGCAGAACGGGCATGCAGCCCCAATTCGTTATCGATTCTTAGAGTCTTTCTCAAATCCATCTCTTGAGCACGTTCTTCTTCTTTTATCCTTCGCGACAATAGGCGAGGGGCACAAAGCATCAAAGTTTCTCTCACCCGAAAGTACGCATTGCCCTTGATACAAGAATATCGGAACCGTCCCCGGCATTTGAAGATCCTTTATGCGGGAGAGGCCTCATCCCTTTGGTCTCCCTTCCTCTTTAAGGGTCAGGCACAGCCGATAGGCATTCCTGTAAGACAGGCCCTCTTGCGAAGAGATCCGCTCCGCAATGTCCCGCACGCTCAGATCGCTCCGGTCCAGAAGCCCCCTGATCTCTATCTCCGTTTCTTTACTCAAACGGGGCTGGAAATTTTTATCGGGCTTCTCCCTTCCGGAAACGACCAGGGTAAACTCCCCTTTGATATGATCCTCCTCCAACCGGTCCAGGGCCTCGGCGGTTGACGTTCCTATCGCCTCCTCATAGATCTTGGTCATCTCGCGAAGGATGACGAGCGGACGATTTCCCAGGATCTCTCTGAGGTCCCCCAGCATATCCCTCAATCGATGGGGCGCCTCGAAGAAGACCATGGTCCGCGTCTCATGGGCCAAGGCCTCCAGTTCCTTTCTTCTCTTTCCGGCCTTGTGGGACAAAAATCCCAGAAAGAGGAATCGGTCCCCGCGAAGTCCAGAGACAGACAGGGCTGCGGTGACGGATGAAGGTCCGGGTATCGGGCTTACCGCAATATTTTCTCTCAGGGCCTGTGAGGCAAGCATGACGCCCGGATCCGATACCCCCGGGGTGCCGGCATTGGTCACAAGGGCGATGTGACCGCCGGACTTGAGTCTTGAAATGAGTTCAGGCCCTTTTACCTTTTGATTGTGCTGATTGTAGCTGATCAACCTTGTATGGATGTCGTAATGCCTGCAGAGTCTTCGTGAATGATCGACACTCTCGGCCGCTATCACATCCACGTCTTTCAGGACCCGAAGGGCCCTCAAGGTAATATCCTCGAGATTGCCTATCGGGGTGGAAACCACATAAAGCGTCCCGTACCCCCCCTCACGGCGGGTCTCTTCTCGTTGTTTCATGCCCATAACCGGCCTTGCGCCTTTTCAATAGGCCAGATCAAAAGCATTTTGGACGACCTCGATTTCTTTTCCAACTCCCTGAAAACTGATGGCCACGACATCAAATCTCGATTTCACATCGCAGCACCCGTTGGCCTTCATGTAGGCCAGGGCGACCTTGGACAACTGTCGTCTCTTCCTTGCATCCACCGCCTCTTTGGCGTATCCGAGGGACCGGCCCTTTCGGGTCTTGATCTCCAAAAAAACCAGGGTATCGCCGTCTTGGGCCACAAGATCGATCTCCCCCAGAGGACATCGGTAATTGCGGCATAAACATTTATAACCCAGGCTCCGAATTTTCTTGAACGCCAAATCCTCTCCCTGCTTTCCCAGGTCAAGTCTTTCCCGCGTCATGTCAACGCACCCTCCGGAAGGTAAGCCGGTGAACAGGCGAAGGGCCATATTCTTGAAGAGCCGTCAAATGCACGGCCGTTCCATATCCTTTGTTTTGCAGAAACCCGTACATGGGGTAGGGGCCGTGAAGGGAGCGCATGATCCTGTCGCGATAGACTTTGGCCATAACAGACGCTGCAGAGATACTCAGGCTCAGCTGGTCCCCCTTTTTCAAAGCCCTTTGGGGAATAGGGATGGGAATCTTCTGAATCCCATCCACAAGAAGATACTCGGGGGCGGGATCCAGAGACGATACTGCACGCTTCATGGCCTCCAGGGAGGCCTTCAGGATGTTATGACGATCGATATATCTGTTGGAAACAACTCCTATACTTACGGCAACGGCCCTTTGCGCTATGTCTGGAAACGCCCTCTCCCGCGCCTTTTCCGTCATTTTTTTGGAGTCCTTGACCCCTGTGAGCGGGATGCCTTCCGCCAGGATGACCGCAGCGGCAACCACCGGGCCTGCAAGAGGCCCGCGTCCCGCCTCGTCGACCCCGGCAATCAAGGCGTACCCGGCCTCTCGGGCCATTGATTCATAGGATAGCGTATCGCCTTGCGGGGAGATATTCCCCTCGGGGAAAAGTGGCAGGTTGTCGGCTGAAGTAATCACCAATCTATGAGAATTTATTTATATTGCCCTCTTTTCCTTGATTCGAGCGGCCTTGCCCCGAAGTTTCCGCATGTAGTAAATGCGTCCCCTTCTCACCCTACCCCTTGTGATCACTTCAACTTTGTCTATGGAAGGGGAATGGAGCGGGAAAATCCTTTCAACCCCGATGCCGTAAGATATTTTTCGAACCGTAAAAGTGGCCCCGGTGTTTCCCTTTCTTTTTCGAATTACAACACCCTGAAATACCTGGATTCTTTCCTTTTCCCCTTCCTTTATTCTTGCGTGCACCTTGATGGTGTCGCCCGCTTTGAAATCGGGCATATCAAGCCGCATTTGTTCCTTTTCCAACTGTTCTATAATATTCATAAGTCCTGTCTCCTTCCAACAACGGGTCCCGAAACCTTACCTCGGATTGAAGATGTATCCTCGATAAAACATTAGTGATAAAAGCCTGTCAGTCTATCCAGAGTGATTGCAGCCGCTGCTCTGACGGAAAGATGATTGTACCCTGTTCGTCCTTCTATAGGATCGAGGACATAGTCTGACTGCTCGATAACCTCTTTTGCAAGCCCCCAGGCGGTTCCAAATAGGAGAAAGACGGCCTTTTCCGAACAAAGGATCTTCGAACCCTCTGAATAGGTTATGGATCGTCTTTCATGCCTGGTGGCACCTGTTGAAATCAATAAGGGCGGTTCTCCCTCCGCCTCGGTAATATCTCCGATCGAAACGTCTATCGACGGAGATATGTTCACAATTCCAAGGGCCTCTTTCCGATCCGGATTATACTCGGCTCCGTAACCTTCCCGCCAGTGTTTTATCACCCGATCCGCAAGATCCTGCTGATCCTTCAGCGGAGTGATGATAAAAAGGCCCTTTGCGCCATATGTTCTGCCCAGTCTGGACAGGTCATGAAGATCGAATGTGGTAATCGCTGAAGCGATTTTTTGATGATTCTTGTTATAAACCGGGAAATGAACCAGACCGAGATAATATCGCATTCGAAATTCCGATCCGACGTTACCCAAAGGCCATCCTTTCATCAGGCTATTGGCCCTTGAGCCGGGCCAAAATGGCCTTGTCTTCTTTGTTGAGGCCAACCTGCTTTAGCAGATCAGGCCTCCTTTGCAGGGTTCTTCTCAGTGATTCAGTCCTGCGCCAAAGCCGGATCTTTTCGTGATCACCGGATAAGAGCACCTCCGGAACGTCCCTGCCCCTGAAAACCCGGGGCCGGGTATATTGCGGGTATTCCAAGAGCCCACCCTCAAAAGAGTCCTCGCTGGTCGATCCTTCGCCTCCCAGGACCCCGGGAATCAGACGGGTCACCGCGTCGACCACAACCATCGCACCCACTTCGCCCCCACTCAGGACATAATCCCCAATGGAGAGCTCCATATCCACGACATCTGTCCTCACGCGCTCGTCCACACCTTCATAACGACCACAAATAAGGACAATATGGTTCACCCGGGACAACCCCCACGCCGTCTGTTGGACAAAGGGTTTTCCCTGAGGGGTAAGCAGGACGACAAAGGAATCCTGAGGGTCTCTTTCGATGGATTCCAGTGCCCTGAAAATAGGCCCTGCCTTCATCACCATACCGGATCCGCCCCCGAAGGGACGGTCGTCCGTGACCCTGTGAGGCCCCCTT
>CAYNYM010000192.1:0-6417 GCA_964401325.1 uncultured Desulfobacteraceae bacterium
GATCGGCTCAAGTCATTGGTGCATTTGACCTCAGAGCTCTTGGATCTGTCCAAGAGCGAGTCCGGTCTGATCACCCAGGAAAAGGAAAAGCTGAATATGACGCCGTTGCTGGAGGACCAGGTTGCCTTTTTTCAGCCCAGGGCCCAGGCCAAACGTATCGATCTCACCCTGGAATCGGTCCCCGGTCTGCCTTCCATACTGGGCAACAGGGACAACATGGTGGAGGTGGTCTCCAATTTGATCAGCAATGCCATCAAGTACACCCCCGAGGAAGGGCGTGTCACGGTGTCGGAACGATCGGAAAGTAACTATCTTTGCGTCGAGGTGAAGGATACCGGGATCGGGATCGAGGAAGAAGAAAAAGAATTTATTCTGGAGCGGTTTTATCGAATAAAGAACGACCAGACGCGTTTCATAGACGGGACGGGCCTGGGCCTTGCGATTGTGAAAAGCATCGTCAAGGCACACCATGGCAAGATTGTCGTCGAAAGCACGCTGGGCCGGGGAAGCACCTTTAGCGTCTTCCTGCCATTTATTACCTGAATTTTATACCCCTATCACCTGTGGCACCGTATAGTCCTGCTCAAAAAAAAACGCATCCTTTTCCTCATATGGGGATCTTTGATGCATTGGGATTTCTTACCGGCATTCTTACCTTGAGGGCTTCCCCTCCTCGCAGCCTCATCCAGTAAAAAAATTACGTCCTGCCTTCTGAGGCCCGAGTCAACTTTGACGGCTTCGTAAAAAGTCCAACTGCTGCGTTACGCTTCATCTTTCGTCGCTGCAGCGTACGGTAAGTACGCCTCACTCCTCAAGATTCGCAAGCCTTGCATTTGGATTTTTTTCGAAGCCGTCCCATTTCTGACTTTTTGCGAATTCATCAACTTTGGCTGTGAAATAATTTTACAGCGCTGTTTTGGTTTCTCCCGTGTCCTTCAGGTTGACTTGCTCCGTAATATTCAGGTATTCATCAGGGGCAAGAATGATTAAAGGGTTCGGAAACTAATAGCCTGTAGCCTACAGCCTGAACAACCTGAACAGTTACTGAACTTATATCAATTTTTTAATGTGAGGGAGAAACAAAAGGTATGGATATCCAAGAAGCCGCAAAGGCCGCGAAAAGGGCCTCTATTCCAGTGGCCGCAATTGAGACGGCAGTAAAGAACAGGGCACTTCAGGCCGTTGCCAAGGCACTTTCCGAAAAAAAACAGGCCGTTCTCGATGCTAATGAGAAAGACCTTGCACTCAGCCGGGAAAACAACCTGGGGGCGCCTTTGCTGAAGCGCTTGAGGTTCGATGAGGAAAAGATCGCGGAGGCGATCAGCGGGATCGAGAGCCTGGTCGGCCTGCCGGACCCGGTGGGGGTGACCCTCAGTGCCAAAGAACTGTCCGAGGGGCTTGAACTCTATCAGGTCAGTTGCCCCATCGGAGTTGTCGGCGTGATTTTCGAATCGCGGCCGGACGCCCTGGTTCAGATTTCAACCCTTTGTCTGAAGAGCGGCAATGCGGTTCTTCTCAAAGGGGGAAGTGAAGCCGCGCATACCAACCGAGTCCTGGCCGAGATCATTGCGAGTGCAAGCGAGGCAACGGGCATTCCTGTCGGGTGGCTGCAATTACTGGAAACCCGGGAGGACGTCAATGAAATGCTCAAGATGGACGAGAGTATCGATCTTCTCATTCCACGGGGATCCAATGCCTTTGTGAAATACATCATGGACCATTCCAATATTCCGGTCCTGGGCCATGCAGACGGAATCTGCCATGTCTACGTGGACACCGAAGCCGATTTGGCCATGGCCCGGGATATCGTCGTTGATGCGAAGTGCCAGTACGTGGCAGTCTGTAACGCCGCAGAAACGTTGCTTGTCCATGAAGCGGCAGCCCCTGAATTTTTGCCCCTGGTGCGGGACGGCCTCGCCGCCCAAAAAGTCGAATTGTTGGGTTGCCCCAAGACGGCGGCGATCATTAAAGTCAAGCCCGCAACGGAAGAGGATTGGCGGACCGAGTACCTGGACCTGATGGTCTCCATCAAGGTGGTGGGCGGCCCGGACGAGGCCATTGAGCATATCAATACCTATGGTTCCGGGCACACGGACGCGATCGTCACCGAAAACCCTTCAACGGCGAGTCGTTTCATGGACCTGGTGGACTCGGGAAACGTGTTCTGGAATTGCAGCACCCGTTTCAGCGACGGCTTTCGTTACGGGCTGGGCGCCGAGGTGGGTATCAGCACAAACAAGATCCACGCCCGGGGTCCTGTGGGCCTCGAGGGCCTGGTGATTTATAAGTGGAAGCTCAAGGGCAACGGGCACACGGTTGCGGATTTTTCCAAAGACATCCGGCATTTTACCCATCGACCGCTTGGTAAGCCTTTTGCCGTATGATTTCTTTGTTTCTCTCATGTTGACGGAACATTGGATCGATGCCCATGTTTGATGTGTTTGGAAAAAAGGAGTTTTTAAAAAGGCACGGCACTGTCCTGAGAGAACTTTCCAGCACGCGGCCCATGCTTTGGGTCGTTGAGGAAAATGGTGTGCGGGCGGTTGTGAAGGACTTCCGTTCAAACGGATTTCTGTTCCGGAATATCGCGGGACGATTCCTGATCTGGAGGGAGGGTAAGGCCTTACGAAGACTGTCCGGGGTAAAGGGCGTCCCCGCCCTTTACCGTATCATTGACGGCGTCGTTCTGGTCATGGAGGAGGTCCCGGGCAGAAACCTGGAGGAGATTCAGGGGGAGAGAAAACTACCAAGGGAATTTTTTGAAGAAATGAAAAATCTGGTGGATCGATTCCACCAAAGAGGGGTCGCACATTGCGATCTCAAGCGGGCGCCGAATACCTTGGTCGGCCCGGGCGGTACGCCTTATATCGTGGACTGGGCCGCATCCATCTTCATGTCGGAGTTTCGATTTTTCCCCTTCAATCGCATCTTTCGGCGATTCCTTCATGATGACTATATGGCCATCGTCAAACTGAAGCTGCGGCACTGTCCTGAAGCCGTATCCCGGGAAGAATCGGCCCGCTATGCCCATAAGAGCAGGTACGAAGTGGCTGTAAGAAGAATCAGGGATCGGCTTCGCGAATGGCTTCAGAGGGTTGCCTGAGATTGAACAACCCTGATCAAGGGATGAGGTCAAACCATTGGCAGCTATTCCCCAATCGACCTTCTCGAATCCAGCCCCATTTCCCGGCCTCTAAGTCCACCCCCTAATCTACAATCATGCCTTGACGGTGGGGCCGGGAGGGAGTCTGTCACTTGCCTTGGGCATGAGAACATGCTAACCTTTCAGGCCGTAATAAGGACCGAGAGAAATCGATGCTTGAAAATAAGAGAACCCACGCCATGACGGCACCAAAACGTATCGTGATTCTGGGGATCGGGAACATCCTTCTTTCCGATGAGGGGGTAGGCGTCCGGATTATCGAGAGACTTCAGGAACGCTATGAATTTTCTGAAAATATTTCTCTTGTAGATGGTGGCGTGCTGGGGCTGAACCTCTTGGGCCTCATCTCTGAAGCCGATCATCTGGTGGTGGTGGATGCCGTCAAGAACCAGGGGGTTCCGGGGAGCCTCTGGCGATTGGTGGGGGAGGAGATTCCAAGGCATTTCGGGGCAAAGAGCTCGCTGCATGAGGTGGGTTTTCCGGAAATCCTGGCAACCTGCCAGGCCCTCGGCAAGGTGCCGGATGTCGTCATTCTCGGTGTGGAACCGGAGGATATTGAAACCCCGAGCCTTGAGATGACCCCGGATGTTCAGGCCGGGTTGGACGCGATCATACCCATGGTCCTGGCGGAACTCGATCGGTTGGGATCCGTCTACAGGGAAAGGAACCCTTGACTTATGTGCCTTGCGATACCATCCAGGATTGCCAGAATCGAAGACAACATTGCAACCATCGATGTTGACGGCATTCGAAGGAAAACCAGTCTGCTGCTTCTCGAGGATGCGAGGGTCGGTGATTATGTCATCGTCCACGCGGGATTCGCCATTCACAAGATCGATGAAAAAGAGGCCGCGGAATCCTTGAAACTCCTGCGAGCGGCCGCCGACGTGGGGACGACGCGGGAATAACAGGTGGTGCTCATTCCTGGATGCGCGTGAACCTCGATCAGCCATCGGCAAGAACAAGGAAGTCACAACGACCTTTATCTTTTCAAGAGGCTGGATACATATTTAGGTCTCGGCCCGGTCCTGAGCCGCTCTTGGAAAGGAAAGGTTGAATGCGGTTCCTTCACCCTTGCGGGAAGCCACTTGGATATCGCCCCCAAGAAACTCCATGACCTTCTTTACGAGAGGAAGTCCGATGCCCCGTCCATAGGGATCGATCTTCTTGGCTTCCTGCGTTCGAAAAAAATCCTCGAATAACCTGTCTATATCTTCGGAAGCGATACCGATTCCCGTGTCCTTGACGCCGAGGAAAACGCGATCCTTCGAGACATTCATGGTGAGGGTAATGCTTCCCCCTGACGGTGTATATTTTATGGCGTTGGTAATGAGGTTGTTGAGGATCTTTTCCATCTCCGACTCGGTCGCCATGATAATGGGGTCCTCTTCCGGCATCTCGATGTTAAATGTCAGCCCCTTTTCCTCGGCGCTTGTCTTGAAAAGATCAATGACCTTCTCAACCTGATTTTTGCAGGAAAGGGGTATCAGGATCGCCCGGGGACGTTGGGATTGCCATTGATAAATATCCAATAGCCCCGTGGAAACCTCCATGACCGAATCTATGCGTTTGTAGATCCTCTCGATGAGTTCCTTTTGTTTTTCCTCCAGGGTCCCCACGTAGCCCTTTAGCATGACCTCAAGGAGACTCTGGATCGCCATAAAGGGCCCTTTTAGTTCGTGAGTCATCATATAGATGAACTCGCTTTTGGCCTTGTCCTGCCTGACCAGGATATCATACCCTTGCGCGTTTTCTATAGAGATGGCCCCCTGGCCCGCCAGGGCGTCGATGAAATCCAGTTCGTCCCGGTTAAAGGTCCTTTTCTCGGATGTATAGAGACGCATGGTTCCGATGACTTTCTCTCGACCCTTCAACGGAACGGCCAGCATGCTCACAATCCCCTCTCTTATGGCCGCCTCTGGATATTGGACCGCCTGGTCGGTCGTGGCGTCCAGGACGAAGTGGGGTTCTCCTTCCAGTGCCCTGGCCAGGCTTTTATCCGCATCCACGGGACCCTTGTTCATGTATTCGTCGCTCAGCCCGCAACCCGAAACCATCTCCAGCAGGTTCGATTTTTCATCGAGAAGCCTGATGGCCGCTCCTTTCAAGCCTAAAATGCCCACCATGCTCTGGCAGATGAAGTCCAGTCTGGGATAGAGCCCCAGGGTGAGATTGGTGTCCCTGGCAACCTGATTCAACATTCCGAGCTGTCGGTTCGTATGCTCGAGTTTTTCTTGAAGGTCCGTGAGCGTCAGGATCCTCTCTTTGTGCTGTTTGAAGAACCATGTCACAAAACAACCTGACACGTAGAGGGCCGTGTTGCAGAAGAAAAGGAGCAAGAGAACGAAAAACAGATTGTCCTGAACATTCCTGGAGATGAAGGAGACGGTGTAAACGTGAGGCACATAGCCTTTCAGTTCAAAAAGGGCCATAACATTGACGGACAGGGCAATCAGCGTCACATAGGACAAGAAGGCCCGCTTTTCAAGCAGAACACCGCTCAGGATCACATGAATGAGCGAGTAGAAAAGGAGTGGGCTGGCGACACCGCCCGTAAAATGGAGGATCAGGGTGATAAAGATCCAATCGAGGGCGAATTGTGCAAGGGTGAATCTGTTATAGGCCTTCGGATCGAAGACAGGGGTGCCTTTGTGGAGAATGAAAAAGAAGTAATGAAAGAATGTGTTGATCAACAGGATGATCAAACACAAAAAAAGACCAATACGGGCGGGTATGGCCAAGTGGATGAGGCCGTAAGCGATAAGGGTAGTCAAAATGACTACTCCTATGAGGACCCACCTCAGCAGGACCCACCATTTTTGTTTTGAAAAGGGCCCTTCCCAGCCCATTTGGCCGAAAAGGGCCCGCAATTTTTGAGGGGCGGGAGATTTCATGAAGCGTGTCAGCCCTATTTGATGAATTTTTTGATCTTCTCCAGCAGGGCTTCGAGTCGAATCGGTTTTTCCACGAATTCGTCAACGGGCAAATAATCACCATCCTCTTCAGGTGAAAATGTCATATTCATCTTCTGGGAAACGGCGGTGATCATAAGGATGGGGATTTGTGTGTAGTCCCTGAATTCGGACAGTGGGTCGCGGCTTCTGATCTTCTGGGACACTTGAAAACCTTCGGTGACAGAATCCATCATGACGTCCAGAATAATCAGATCCGGGTTGACCTCTTTGACCATTTTGAGGCCTTCGGTCCCGTTTCCGGCACTGAAAACCCGGTAGTTGTTTGCCTCGAGGGTGATC
>CAYNYM010000193.1:0-6416 GCA_964401325.1 uncultured Desulfobacteraceae bacterium
CAGTTGACCAGAACTATCTTGACAATATTATGGAGGCCCAGCAGGGCCACGGCCTGTTCGACGGTGAAAATTTTGACGGGTAAACTGAAATAGCTTGAATTGCACAATTTCAGACAATTGGCTGTAATACCCTGATCATATTGAATTATTTCCACGATGTCGGAGGCGCCCACATCCGGGGCGTCCGCCAGTTCGAGGATGCGTCTAGCCACCTCTGGAAATGCCGGGAGACCGTCGATGGATTCCACGATCCGTTCAAGTCGATTCCCCATAGTCTTTTTTCAAACTCCATCTGAATGCTTATACATGGTTATCGGCCCTCAAAAAATGAAACTTGAAGAAAAGTTCCTGTCGCACGTTCGAATTTTCATGCTATGCATATAACATTCAGGACGACACCTGTTTCAGATGAAACACGGAAATCCATGTGGCCCCACTCACCATTTTTCCAATAATTTCACAGGGAGGTGGAAACATCATGACACTTCTTGCACACACCCCGCGTTTCAGTGAGGAAGAGGTGATTTCTCTTGCTCACGATCTATACGGGATCCGGACCAAAGCGGCGGCCCTGCCGGGCGAGCGGGATCAGAATTTTCGTCTGGATGCCGAATCCGGAGAGCGATTCGTCTTAAAAGTTGCAAACGCAAGGGAAGATCACATCATGCTCGATACCCAGACCCAGGCCATGTTGTTCCTGGCGAATCGGGTATCCTTTTGTCCGCAGGTCTTCCCCTCAAAGACGGGGGAGATCATCACCCGAATCCCCTCTCCTTCCGGTTCCAATCATTTTGTCCGCCTGCTCTCCTATCGGCCGGGCACACCTCTTGCCGAAGTCGGGCGGCATTCACCCGAACTGCTGCAGGATCTCGGGCGCCGTGTCGGGCAGTTGGACCGGGCCCTGGCCCAGTTCGACCATCCGGGTGCACACCGCAACTTCCATTGGGACCTTGCAAACACCCTTGATGTGGTGAGCAGGTACAGATCCTTGATCTCGGACCCGGTTATGGGAGGAATCATCGACCGGTGTGTTGTTGCTTTCAAGGATTACGTGGCGCCTCTGCTTCCCGGGTTGCGCAGAAGCGTCATCCACAATGATGTCAACGACTATAACGTCATCGTGGGGGGCAATGAAGATCTGTATAGAAAGAATCAGAGCGTTGTGGGCATTATCGACTTTGGGGACATGGTCCACAGTTACACGGTGGGGGACCTTGCCGTTGCCGCTGCCTATGCCGTTCTCGACAAACCAGATCCTTTCGCCGCCGCCATGGGGGTGGTGCAGGGTTATCACGCCGCGAATCCCCTCCAAGAGGAAGAGATTGCAGCCCTTTTCGGCCTCATCTGCATGCGGCTTTGCACAAGTGCCTGCATGGCCGCGCATCAGCAACGACAGCGTCCCGACGATCCCTATCTCACGATCAGTCAGGACCCGATTCGCAGGACCCTTCCAAAGCTCTCGGAGGTCCATCCTCGTTTTGCGGAAGCGGCCTTCCGCAACGCCTGCGGCCTCGTGCCCGTGCCCCACAGTGAATCTGTCTGCAAATGGCTCGAAATCCGCGGAGAAACGTTCAGCCCCTTACTCGACATCGATCTGGGCCGTGCCCCTTGCGTCGTATTCGATCTGGGTGTCGACAGCCCGATGGTCAGCGGAAATCCGGACCATAATAGAGAACCCGCACTGACAAGGCGGATATTTACAAAATTGGCAGAAGCGGGTGCAAGGGTGGGTATCGGTCGATTCGACGAACCCCGCCTGCTTTATACGGCCCCCTTGTTTACGCCCGGCGGCTCTCCCACCGGGGAGAACCGCACCGTCCACCTGGGAATGGATTTTTTTGCCGAGGCCGGCACCCCTGTTTGCGCCCCGCTTGCAGGTAGGGTCTATGCCTTTGCGAACAACAAAATCGATCAAGACTACGGGCCGGTAATCCTGATGGAACACCGCACGGATAAGGGAGAAAAATTCTTCACCCTTTACGGACACCTCGCTGAAGCATCGATCAAAGCTATTTGGAAGGGGAAATCCTTCGAGGCCGGGGAAAAGATCGGCGCCGTCGGTTCGCCTGCGGTAAACGGCGGGTGGCCACCTCATGTGCACTTCCAGCTTATCATGGACCTTCTCGACCTGGGCACAGATTTTCCGGGCGCGTGCCGGGCCCCTGAACGCCCGATCTGGACCTCGTTTTCCCCGGATCCCAATCTCATCCTTCGCGTGCCTTCACATCGTTTCCCCAGCCGTCAACCGAGCAAGGCCGAGACCCTAGTCACGCGAAAACACCGTATCGGCCGAAATCTGAGCATCGGGTACAGGGAACCTGTCAAGGTTCTACGCGGATGGATGCAGTATCTCTATGATGAAACCGGGCGCAAGTACCTGGATGCCTATAACAATGTTCCCCATGTGGGGCATTGCCACCCGCGGGTGGTCGAGGCCGCATGGGAGCAGATGACGGTACTAAATACCAACACCCGCTACCTGCATGATTTTATCAACCAATATGCCGAACGCCTGTGCGCCACGATGCCCCAACCCCTGAGTGTCTGCTTTTTCGTGAACTCAGCGAGCGAGGGCAATGAGCTGGCACTGCGCCTTTGCCGCGCCTACACCGGAGGGCGTGACATGATCGTACTCGAAGGGGCCTACCATGGCCATACGACATCGCTTATCGATATCAGTCCTTATAAACACGACGGACCCGGCGGCGCCGGGCCCCCCTCCTGGGTGCACACGGCGCCGGTTGCAGATGTCTACCGTGGTCCATACAAGGCCGAGGATTCCATGGCCGGACCCAAGTATGCTCAACACGTCCACCGAATCACCGAGGAACTTCGCGAAAAGGGAATCGCTCCTGCCGGTTTCATTGCCGAGAGTTGCCCCAGCGTGGGAGGCCAGATTATTTTTCCGCAAGGCTATCTGGCCGAGGTCTATCACCATGTTCGCAAGGCGGGCGGCCTGTGTATCGCCGATGAGGTCCAGACGGCTTACGGCCGCACGGGCACCCATTTTTACGCCTTCGAGGCCCAGGGCGTCGTCCCGGACATCGTCGTGCTCGGCAAGCCCATCGGGAACGGTCATCCCATCAGTGCCGTCGTTACCACGCAGGAAATCGCTGAATCCTTTGACAACGGGATGGAATTTTTCAGCACCTTCGGGGGCAACCCGGTGTCCTGTGCCGTCGGTCTGGCCGTTCTGGACGTGATGCGGGAAGAAGACCTCCAGGCCCATGCGCTTCGGGCGGGCAACCGTCTGATGGAAGGCCTGTCTGCCTTCAAGGACCGCTACGGCATCGTGGGGGATGTACGGGGCTCGGGCCTCTTCGCCGGCATAGAGCTGGTGCGGGATCGCGAAACCCTGGAGCCGGCCGGAGACGAGGCCTCTTTTGTTTCCAACCGCATGCGCGAGCACGGCATCCTGCTCGGCACGGACGGACCCTTCCATAACGTCGTCAAAATCAGGCCACCCATGCCCTTTTCAGAAAGCGACGCCGATCTTCTCGTCCAAACCATGGACCGGATTCTGGCACAGGACTTTGCATGATTTCCGGAGGGCGGAATGACATCTAGAATAAATGCATTTAAAAGGACTTACGAGTATTACTTAAACCAGATAGAAGGAATTGACTTCAAGTCTCTTGCCAAAGTCTCGGGCGTCCGGAGCCAGGAAAACGGAGTCCGAATCCCCCTCTTCGGAGAGCCCTATGCCGTGTCAGCAGAGGGTATCGCGGATCCAGACGGAAACAAACCAGGCCTGGAGGTCTGCGTCCTGCTGAGCAAATATGTCCTGATGTACCCTGTTGAAAAACCTGCTGGAGAAGACTGGGTCTCCTACAGGGATTTTAAAGACACGGGCCCCTTGACGGTCTATTTTGAGAACGAAGCCGAGCGGGCCATTGCCAAACACTTTGCGGGGAATCCCTCGCACCTCAAAAAGGCCGGCAGGGCCCTGGGTGGGTATGCCACCGATATTCGGGCGACTTATGATGTGTCCCTGCAATTCGATGCCCTTCCCGATATTCCCATGCTGGTGCTCTTTAATGATGGAGAGGACAAGTTCCCTGCGACCTGTTCTGTGCTCTTTAAAAGAAGTGCCGAAAAATATCTGGACGGGGAGTGTCTCGCCATGCTTGGAAGGATTCTTTTCACATCCCTTAGAGAAAGACCCGGGGATATATCCTGATCCATGAGAGTTAACCCAGGAACACGGAAATAACCGCACGCGTTCTCTAAACTCAACCCCCACCCCGCCGCCCGAGGTGCCCCTTACGATTTTGCCTCTCAGTGTCAAGCTATTTCTTTTATTTGGATACGGGATCCGCAAGACGAGAAGCGGCCCCAAGAATAAGGGATTCCAGGCCGGATCAAGGGTCATGCCCCCCCTTTTTCCGTTAAATCCAGGTCCCATTCTTGCATCTGCTTTCCTGATTCCTGTTTCGTAAAAAAATTCAAAAAAAATTTAACGTTTTCACTCTCTTCAAAACGAAGCTTCAGATACAGCCACCATGTGGTTCCAAGGGTCATACCGGATTTTCAAAGGAAATCGGACATGAAAAAAACATCCATCGTAGACCTTCCCGTAAAAATCAGTTTCATCGCCGTCATTCTGGTGACGCTCTTAGGGCTTTTCAGCTCGATTATGGGCTACCGCAAATTCCTGGTTGAATCCCGGGAAATCGAGAAACTCGAAATCGAAGAGCGCAAGGCCGAACTCAAACGGGATATCCAGCGGGTCATCGCGCTGATCAATTCCCAGAAATTCCAAATTGAAGAACGGCTGAAACAAAGCATCCAATCAAGGGTTTACGAGGCTTATGATGTTGCCGAACATCTCTATGAACGCTACAGAGATACGTTGTCCAATGAAGATCTGCAGAGACTGATCAGGGAATCGCTGAGGAAAATCCGTTTTCATGACGGAAAGGGCTATTACTTTGCCAACCGCGTCTCTGACGGTTATGAGGTCCTCTGCGCGACCTGTGAACATCTGGAAGACAAGATCATCATCGACTGGAAAGACGAGAAGGGTCATTTCGTGATCAAAGATATGATCGATATCGTGACCACAAAGGGTGAGGGCTTTTACACCTATTACTGGTCAAAGCCCAATGAACAGGGAGTCTTTTCAAAAATCGCCTATGTGAAACTATTTGAGCCCTTCGGATGGTTTATCGGAACCGGGGAGTATCTGGACGATATTGAAAGGGATATCCAAGAAGAGGTGCTCGGAACGCTTCAGAGAACCTACCTGGGGAAACAAGAGTACGTCTTTGTCCTGGATAAAAAGGGATACATATTGTCCCATCGCAACCGGGGCCTTGTGGGCAAGCATGCCCGTACATTTTCCCGGGTCGATGGTACTCGTATTTCAGACAACTTTCGGCAGGCCATAAAAAGGCACGAGGGTGATTATGTCGCCTATAAATGGATGCGGCCTGACGGGAGAGAGGTCACTGAAAAACTGAGCTATGTGACCGGGTTCAAGGAATGGCAATGGATCATCGGGACGGGGTTTTATTATGACGAGATCTTTCAAGGGCTTCTTCGAAAAAGGGCGGCACTTAGGGAACAGATCCTGAGACAGGTCTTTTTCTATGCCACCATTCTTCTGGGCGGCATAGCCGTCGTTTTATTGACGGGCAGGCACTTCAGAAGGAAGGTGAAGACGGATGCGGAAGCGCTGGTGAGTTTTCTTGGAAAGAGCACCAATACAGATCGATTCGAGGATGATTATGTCGACGAGAAGAGTTTCAATTTTATCGAATTCGCCAAAGTGGGCCAATATTCCAACTGGTTTCTCAGAGAACGTATAGCCAAAGAAAAGGCCTTGCGTGAGAGCGAAGCGCGTTATCGGAGCCTTGTCGAGAATACACTGGACGGCTATTTTATCTGCGATATGACTTCCGGGAGGTTCCTCTTTCTCAACCGGCGTAGTTGTGCCATGTGTGGTTACTCCATGGAACAAGGACTGAGCATGGGGATCTGGGATGTCATGGCCCCCAAGGAACACCGCCTCATCCGGGACCGGATGCAGTCAAAGGTGAGGGAAAAGACATCCGAGCATAAACGCCATACCTACACGGCCCTGCGAAAGGACGGCTCGACCTTCAGGGCGGAAATCCTCACCTCCGTGGTCAATTATCGTGGGAAAAGCGCTGTCCAGGGAATTATAAGGGACATCACCGAGCACGAACGCCTTCAGGCCCAATTTCAGCAGGCCCAGAGAATAGACGCGATCGGCACCCTTGCCGGGGGAATTGCCCATGACTTTAACAATATCCTCGGCATCATCATCGGCAGTTCCGATCTTGCAGGCCTGGAAATCCCCAAAGGGAATCCTGCCAGACATAACCTGGAGGAGATCCGAAAGGCCTGCCTGAGGGCAAAGGACATGGTCATGCAGATTCTCACCTTCAGCC
>CAYNYM010000194.1:0-6409 GCA_964401325.1 uncultured Desulfobacteraceae bacterium
TGGAAGAAATGCTTGTCAACGCCGTGAAGACGATCAGCAGGGAAACGGATATCACTACCCTGATATCCGAGCAGTATGCCAGACCCATCCTGCCGATCGTCCATTATGGGTATGTGCTGGAAAACGGAGGGGCGGTACTGGAGGGGACCTCTGGGGAACTCATGGAAAACCCGGACGTGAAGAGCGCCTATTTCGGGATCTAGCCGTTAGGAAAGGTCTTTTCATCACTCCATTACTCCAACACCCCGGGAGTCTTGAAATTCCAGTCGCATTATTGAGATCGTCTTCCTAATGAAGGTCGCGAAGCGACACCGCAACTTCAGTCACTCGACACCCTGGCCCAGACCGATCACCGATACGCCATGCTCCAAAAGATGAGTTTAGCGTGGTCCACAGCCCGTATCTGTTATAGGAACACGTCGCACCAGGGCGGGCTTTAGATCACTTGTACCTCTGGGCCCCCTTTGGAGCCGGATTCTTTAATCGCCGGCCGCAAGATTCCTTTCAGACCCTCAGACTTTTCTTCTCTTTCCCGATCCTCCTTCGTTCCTCGTCCCTGACTTCGCGTCTCAGAAGTTTGCCGACCTTGGATTTAGGGAGCATGTCTCTGAATTCGATGTACTGGGGCACCTTGTAAGGGGCAAGCCTGTCCTTGCACCATTTGGTCAGTTCGGAACCGCTCACGCCCCTTACATCCTCCTTCAGGACCACAATGGCCTTGATGCGTTCGCCCACCCTTTCATCGGGAATCCCCACCACACAGGCCCCTATTACCGCAGGATGGCCCTGCAGGGTCGCTTCGATCTCGGAACAGGAAACCCTGTAGGCCTTGTATTTTATAACATCCGCGCTCCTGTCCACATAATAGAGTTGCCCGTCCTCATCCAACCGGACATAGTCGTTCATGCGGTACCAGGTTTTGCCATCTATTTGCACGTAGGATGCCGCCGTCTCTTCGGGGTTCTTCCAGTACCCCTTGGAGATGTGCTCCGATGTAATCAACAGCTCTCCGGGTGTTCCGGGAGAAACCGGGTCCAGGGTCTCCGGGTCGACGACCATGCTTTCCCTGGAGGGCAAAGGCCGCCCGATGCTTCCCGGAACCGGCTCCCTGTCCAGGGGACTCATGGCCGTAAAGCCCACCTCCGTGGAACCGTAGACCTGGTGGATGGAGACATCGAACATCTGCTTCCAACGGTTAAACACCTCTAGGGGAAGAACGTCTCCCCCGCTCCAGCAGTATCTCAGGGAGCCGAGATCATAGAGGCCCAACCGATCGTTTTCCAGGATCATCCGGTAAAGGGTGGGCGCACCCAGAAACAGGGTTCCGCTATACTTCTGTATGGCCTGAAGAATGGGATCTACCTGAGGGATGGGCATGAGCACGGCCGTATTTCCCCTAGTCAGGACCATCCCCAAGATGACGCCCTGGGCCATCTGGTGGAAAAGGGGATTGACCATAATGAAGACTTCTTCGCCGTCCCGAATATGGCCCTCGCCTACGGCTCTGATCTCGTTGACAAAGGAGACCATTCCCGTGTGGGTGGCAATACACCCTTTTGGAAACCCGGTGGTTCCGCCCGTGTAGAGGATATAGCTGAGGTGGTCTCTCGGATCGATGTCCACCTTTGGGGGGGAGGGCGGATATCGGGCAAGGAGGTCCTTAAATGAAAAAATATTCTTCTCTCTTTCAATGGCACCGTTCGGCACCCTGTCGAAGAGGGCCCCGATGACCCTCTTGTGGAGCGGGAGAAGATCGACATAGTTGGTGACAATAGCCCGCTTCAGGGGGGTCTTCGGGAAGACCTCCCTGATATACCTGAAGTTGGTATCCTGGCAAAGCACCGTTTGTGCTTCCGAGTCGTTGATGAGGTATTCAATTTCGTATGGTGTGTAGATGGGGGAGACGGGGACCGGCACGGCCCCGATCTGTTGTGCCCCGAAATACCCGATGAGAAACTGGGGGCAGTTGGGGATGTAAAGCATGATCTTGTCATTATCTCGGACTCCCATGCCGTAAAGGGCATTGGCAAACCGATCGATCAGTTCTTTGAGCCCCCTATAGGAGAATTTTTCGCCGAGATAGATAATGGCCGTCTTTTCGGGATAATTTTTGCAGGCCCTCTCAAAGCCCCGGATCACCGGTTCATCGTATTTGCCCATAATCGACTCCTGGGAAGATCTTTTTTATGAAAAATCCTCTGGAAGAATCTGAATATCTTATGGAACAATGGCTAGTTTTAGGTGACTTGAAAGGATAACCAATGATACCCCTTGGATTGCCGATCGCAACGGGCTGACGTATCTCCTGATAACCAACCGGATCCTCGGAAAATTTCAGCGGCTATCGGGCCTTCTGGGGGCCGGGAGGAATAGCTGTCCCGAGAGAACAGAGAAGGGAGAGGAGGGCACAGAATCAGGGCGACGGCGTGCCGGCCAAGGCAATATCAACTCGGGTTCTCACGGTTTCGTCCGGGAAAAGAATCGGCATACCTGAACAATTCTTACAAATTGAACGCTCATCCTAACATATTGTGTATCCGACTTCAAACTGGATCAGGGCAATCACTTAAGATCGTGCCGCTTGCTCTCTAATCAGTGCACCGATGGTCCTTACGGCAGCCTCGATGTCCTCCAGACCGGCCTGCGAGTAGGAAAGCCGGAAGGTGTTCCGGCCACTCCCATCCACGAAGAAAGGCCGACCTGTGACAAAGGCCACGTTTTCTTTTATGGCGTTTTGAAACAGCTCTCCGGCGTCCCAGCCTTCAGGGAGGTGGACGAAAATAAAAAAACCCCCTTCCGGACGGTTCCATTTCACCTCATCAGGGAAATGACGATCCAACTGCTCGAGCATGAAATCCCGCTTGGTCCGGTAGTGGACAACGTTGGCCCTGATCTGTTTATCCAATAATCCGCGCCTTATGAACTCCAAAAGGATGTGCTGAGCCGGTGTGTTCGTGGCACAGTCGTCGAACTGTTTCGCCACGGTCATCTGGCGGATGGCTCCGGACTCCCCGGCGGCCCAGCCCAATCTCATCCCGGGTGTGAATATCTTGGACAGGGAGCGGAGATGAATCACGCACCCTTTAGAATCAAGGGTCTTGAGCGAAGGCAACCCCTCCCCCTCAAAACGAAGGTCGCAGTAGGGGTCATCCTCGAAGATCATCAAATCGTATTTTTCCGCCAATATCATCAGATGCCGACGCCTTTCAAGGGAGAGGGTCACACCGGTTGGATTCTGAAAATTGGGAACAACGTATACCCCTTTGACCCGTTTGCCGGCGGCCTGATGTCTTTCGATCTCTTGCCCGAGGACCTCCGTGTTCAATCCCTCTTGGTCCACGGGCACGCCGGCAATCTCCCCACCCCGCGACCGGGTTGCCCCGGGGCCGCCAAAATAGGTGGGCAATCCCACCATCATGACATCCCCCCTGTCAACAAAGACCTGGGCCGCCAGGTGCATCCCCTGCGCAGATCCATGGGTGATGAGAATATTGTCGGGTTCGATATCGGCCGTTCCTTCGGTTTTCATCCGCCCGGCCAGGGTCTCACGCAATTCCCCAAGGCCTTCTGTCGATCCGTATTGCAGCATCCGGTCGCCGCGCTCCGCCAATAGTTCGGTAAAGATCCGGCTTATCGTCTGGATGGGAAAATTGGCGGGATCGGGCCAGCCTCCGGCCAGGGACCGCATTTCGGGTCTGGCCACCAGGGCACAAATGTCCCGTATGGCGGAGGGTTGGGCGCACCGGGCCTCTTGACTGTATAGATGCTCTAAACGGTCTGCAGGCATACATCACCTCCATAATCGGGGTCATATTTGGTGGTTCGTTATTTGTGCAGATGCCTGGCATCATGGGGTTACCTGAGCGGATTATTGTTACGCTCAAGGCATCTCATCGAAGGGGTAGCCCTGATCACTCTTGATTTCAGAGAAGACCAGGAAGGTTTCCGTCTTTCCCACACCCTTGATGCCCGCGATATGGTCTTTTACGAGAATGCCTAAGTGATTGAGGTCCTCGGCCACGATATGGAGGAAGTAATCGAAGCGCCCCGCAACATGGTAGCAGGCAAGAACATAGGGAATTGTCCTGACGGCCTCTTCAAAGGGTCTTATGGTCCCGGTCGAGTGCTGTGACAGGGTGACGGAAATCATGGCCTGAACCGTTAGACCCAATTTTTCCGGGTCTAAGACGGCCCGGAAACTTTTGAAAAGACCCCGCTCCTCCAGTCTCCGAACCCTTTCCAGCATAGAGGATGGGGCCAGTCCTATATCCCTTGCCAAATCCGCATTCTTGCGTCGGGCGTCTGACTGAAGGGCCGCCAAAATTTTGCGATCTATTTTATCCATTTTCACCGAATTAAATTCATTTGATAATTAATATAACTGAATTAAATTCGGTTGTCAATGAAAATGTATGCATTTTGTAAGGTAACTTCAGGCTTTACCGGTGATATGGTGGCAGGATGGAGGTGTTGGCGCGAGCGGGAGGGGATGAACCCGGAAAAGGACATCATCTGAAGGCAGGAGGTCGTGAGAAGAGAAGGGTCCCGGTATGAGTTCAGCCTTTTAAAAAGGGGTTGTCATGATCCATCCGTGGCTGGATGCGTTTCAAAAAGCCAAACAGTTAAGAATGTTGAAAGTCTTGATCCCCTAAGATATATCGGCCATGGCCCGGATCGCTTCCACATCGCCCGGCAGACCGCGCTTTTCCAGGTGCTCCGTGATAAATTGACGGTAGTCCTGCTGGGGTTTGCCTTGCGCTAGTTCGGATTTCGCCGTCATCTGTTCGGGCTGTATCTCCACGACACTGCACGCTTTATACGCAGGGGATGCCTGGGTTATCGGCGTAAACGTCTTGTCGCCTTCGTGCTTGCTCACCAGGGCATTCAGAATGACTATTTTTTGCGCACCTTCGGGTATTGTCCTGGCTTTTCCTCGTATGATAATGCAATGGTATAACTGGTGTGCACGACAGGGATTTTTTTCAGGATTGAAATCTACTCCCAGATAGGCCAAGGGAACATCCACCTCGAAGCACACCCGCAGATCGCGGGCAATGTTGTCCATCTTCTCCCCCCTGGGGGCACTGTGGAAATAAATACGCTCTTTGTAAAAAACGAAGTTTACCGGCGTGATGTAGGGGTAGCCGTCAGCCCCGTTTGTGGCCAAGCGGCCGATATGAACCGATGAGAGAATCTTCCTGATTTTGTTGGGGTCTTTGATTTCACACTTTTCGCGTCTCATCAAGTGATCTTCCTTCCTTTAATTTATTCACCCGCAATTCCTCGGGCTCGACGGACGAGTCTTGAGGTTGAACTTGAAGGCGAAATACGGGTTTGTTCGGGAAAAAATCCTGAGATTAGCCTTTTTCACCCGGCCGTCACGAAATCGAGCAACAATCATTGCCGGCTTCATGGGAAGCCTCCTTTCCTGAGTTTTGTTCAGCAATCGGTATCTATTTTAACAAGGGTCGCTCAGAAATCATCATTTTTAATTCCCTGACTACCAAAAAAGCGAATCTCAGACCACATAAATGGGTTGTGGAAGCCCCATTACCCTCCCCCATTAAATTTAGTTCCCGTATCTTCAAAACGTTTCTCCCCCTTCAAGCCCTTCCGAGAATCCCCGCAAGCCGGTAAAAGGGGTCCCCTTATCCCAAATCTGAAACTATCTTCCCCTTTTGTCAGCATTATCCCTGTATCCTTTATAAGAGAAAATCCAGGCAATCCCGTCGGCTCTCTTTCGAAATATTCCTTTTCAGGCACTCAACGAAGTGAAGACGCTCCTCAGATGAAAGTGAGTCAGCCTCTTCCAAGAGGTAAATGGCCGTATGAAGAACCATATCAAAAACGATTCTTGTGATTTGGGTGATGTACTCATCTTGAGAATCCCGGGGCTTCATCTCTACCACCCCCATTCATCGTATTTAGGCTGAATGCTGATAGCTGACCGCGCCCTCCAGAAATCGTGTTTTCCTGGAGGGGCCATCATTAGTCGGTAACTGTTTCAATATTTGTGCCTGAGAGAACGGAAGGTGCCGTTTGGGACCATGATAAAAAAAGCTATCAATGTTCAAGCGGTTACGGGTATCCGGATAGAACTTCTTAGGGTTGGGTCAGACGCGGTTAGGTCGATTTTTTGTAGGGGGGCTATACGAATGTATAAAAAAATGTACAGTGGCTGGATCGAAATGGGCGTATACCTTGTCAATAAAAAAGAGGGCTGATAGAGGTCCGAAGCCCTCTTGCTCAAAAAGGGTGCGCCCAGCCCCGCAAAGCAGGATCTTCGACTGGATTTAAATGCGGCAGAGGCGTACAATCCTACTTCTTGGTTCGGATTCTCCCTGTGCGTCACATAAAAAAGGGCTAAAGCTCTTTGAGCTTATGCCCTTGGTTTATATCTGATGGTGCG
>CAYNYM010000195.1:0-5051 GCA_964401325.1 uncultured Desulfobacteraceae bacterium
CCCAGTGCATTAGCAGTGCACGCTGGGATCTGTGCGGGGGGTGCCGAGTAATCGGTATTCCTACCGCGATCTCTTGTTGTTTTTTGACTATGATGCGCAAGAGTCAAAGGCAGGCTTGACCCTTTTATATATTATTTCAATAACTTGTCGCGACCCAAAGACAAAGAAGTAACCGCCTTGAGTAATCAGGGTATAGCCCCGGGGAAGCTACTCTACCCTTCTCCCCGGGAGACGAAAAAAAAGGCTGTCATACTATTCAGACAGCCTCAACACCAAATGGGCGCGCATTGATCACCCCTCACCGTGGCAGGGCACTCACCCTGCCGGGTGATGCGTGATCTCCCGGCGAGACCCGCTTTTCAGCCGGAGCGTTCCCGCCGGCCTATCATAAAGTCTTGCTTCGAATCGCCCTGCCGGCAAGGGGGTTGTAAAGCTTGGTAATGGCGAACTTCATCACGTCAAGGGTCTCGAGATCCAGGACGATATCCAGGAGCTGCTTCTGTGCATCATCGGGAAGTGCGCAGGCGTTTGCATCGTCAAAGGTGAGATCCGGAAAGCCTCTCAACAGCTTTTTCTGGTCTTTTTTGCTCATGGGGACCTGAACGGCCTTTTTACCATCCACCTCGAGGATCTGGTCCCCCAGTCCCATGTCTGCCACTTTTTTCTGCTCCTCATCGGTAAGAAATACGTTGACCAAACAATCCGCCATGGTTGGACCTCCTTTCAATGGTGCGCCCTGTAACGCCTTCCCCGAAACTGGGGAAAAGGCCGTCAGGACAACGTGTGATTATCCCTAGTTGCTGCCATGTTCTCTACTACGGGGCGGCTGTTCTTGTCAAGGTCCGGCCGCCGGGGTCACGCTGACTTATTGAATATTATTGGTTAACGTCCCCCAAAAAAATATTTTCAAGGCCTATATCGTCTTTTTCGGCCTTAAAAGGGGCCTTATAGCGAACACCCCCCTCCCGGAGCTGATACCCTTCACCACCTTCTATTATATTTCTTACCTTTGCCTTGAACCTCAAAGAGCCTTTACCGTATCTATAAAAGTCCGCCCCCCTACCCCGGTTAAACAGGGCACCAAGAATGAATACCACCAGTGAACTGGTGGTATCCTGATGCCCCCCTAAAGGGGGGTCTCAGGCCAGCCACTTTATTGTGAGTTATTATAGGGTAGGCTCCGCTTGGAGCATATCCATATGTTCTTGGTTTCTGATGTATTCTCGAATCGCTTCTTCATCAAGACCAACTGTGCTGACGCAGTAGCCCCGTGCCCAAAATGTCCGTCCCCGGACCATTCGGCTACTTTTTGTTCCAAAACTCATCACCTCTGAGGCGCTTTTGCCTTTCAGAAGTCCAATGGCGTTAGCCACAGCATATTTGGGTGGTATTGAGACGCACAGGTGAATATGATCCGGCATCGTGTGTCCTTCTATGATGTCAATCCCCTTGATGCGCGACCACTGTTTGATCGTATCCACCACTATCCGTCTCTTGTCTCCATATAATTCTTTGCGCCTATACTTGGGTATCCAGATAATGTGGTACTTACAATCCCAGACTGAATGTGATAATCTATTAAAACGTTCCATTTTAATCTCCTTCATTGAGTAGCTGGCACTCTCATTGTAGGAGATTTTTTCTTTCTCGGCACTAATCACTGGCATAGCCATTGTGCATACCACTGGCATGCCAGTGGATTATTCCTTCGATTTAGCTCCAATTTAACAATATTATTAAATCATTTCATGAACTTGCCGCGGCCCGACCCTCGTCCCGAACGTCTCTCTTTGTTTTTTTTGTACTTGTGTCCCTGATCATTTGACAAAGAAAAAAATGGCTCTATCAGCAGCCGTATATCGTTTTAAAATGTTCAAGCACCCTCTTTTCTATTTTGTAGGCCTCCTGTTCCCATCGGGAGAGTGTATCGATATCTATCGGAGCGTTGGGACCGTTTCTACGATACCACTCTCTGTACTGCCCTGCATGGGTCTTCTCATGTCCCAGGGATGCCTCGAACCTGGCCAGTCCGGCATCTTCGCCATACTTCTTTATATAATTCTTTCTGACGGTTTCATCATGCTCTGTGTCCTGGGGATTACCCCAGTACTTGTCATATTGAGTGATGGGGCCCGATTTGCCATCCACCATGGAATCAATGCTCTGGTTACTCCGGTTCGTCACCATAAAGGTTGCTACATCAGTGTCCTGGCCGCCCGTATCCGTTGAGCAGGGAAAATCATTCGCGTCATTGTAGAACAGTTTGGAAGCGTCTTCAGCTGAAGGTCGATCATAGTTAATGTGTTCATTTAACTCAGAGTCATCCAGGCTGTTTAACCAGCTTTCGATTTCTAATCCATCCATGGATTTCAAATCAACACTATCAATTATTGATTGAAACAAGTGTTCCACAGCCGTTTGATAGGCACCTATGTTTTTTTCTCCTTCATGATTTTTTATATATTCTCGGACCCTGTCATTTTGGTACAGGGCGCGGATACGATTAACATCATTAAGCCGGTTTTGAACATGCGGGCACGGGTCGCTGGTATTTTCTTGGGGTTCAGTTTGTGGAGAATCCGGACCTGTATCGGATACAGCCTGTCCGATTCTCCAGCTGACATTGTACGTAACGTTTCTGTTCCCGCCATTCGGCGGTTTTAACGGCTCTGTTTTCAAAATCGAAGCGATATCTGAGATAAATACCTTCATCACCGGTGGGCACAGTCCCTGGTCATCTGCCGACCAGTTCCGTTTCCCAGACATGATGTCTGACTCAGGCAGTTCCATCTGGACGCCGATGGAACATCCACGCAGGGATTTGTCAACTTCCTTATACTTGCATTCTTTTTTGGAACTGATTTTTCTTCTCCCCTGCACCCGTTTTGCAGATGCCGGCCCCCCTAAAAAAAGTTCGTAATAATCCGGAAGCGCCATCGAACCTTTGATGGAGGCTAAAAACTGCCGTTTGTCCGGAGACAGATTCTGCAGATAAGGCGCTGCCATGGACGTAAACCGATGGATTCGTAAAACCGATTTGTCAGATACGAGCGCAGAACCGCCGCCCTGGAATTCTTCCATCACCGGATCCTGGCAGTGTCCCTCAGGTATCAATTTCAGGGTGGTTCGCTGTTCCTTATACGTATAGGTCAGAGTCATACCTTCAGGTCTGTAGGTCAATGATGGAACAAATGAACGATTGCCTTTATTTACAGAAGGACTGGCGGAGTTGTCTTTTTTCATATCACCATTGATCTGCATGGTGATAATACCTTCGTACCGATGATATCCCGGGGTAATCACCTTCCATTTAGCCGTAATCTGGGCAGTTACCGGAAGGATTTCCGGGATGCTGCCCTGACTGACCTGTCCATCTCCGGAAGGCTTCTCGGAGGAATCTTCATCCGGCGGATTTTCCGGGTCCGGTTTATCAGGTTCAGGCTCAGGGGAAGGATCCTCCGGCAGATTGCCGTTATCCTTTTTTTGAAAAGGTGCTCCCCCCTCATCGTCCATTTCGGGAAGGCGTTTGATAAAATCACCTTTCTGGTAAGGAGAGCCCTCAATGGTTTTCCCACCGTGTTGAGGGATTACCCGGTCTGTTTTCTCTGAGGTCGGCGCAACAGCCTTGCCGGAGGAGACTTTAGCCTGTTTTTCCATTGCGGTCTTAATGGAAGACCTTTTTACAATGGCAACAGTGATACTTGTTTTATTCTCTTTTTTTTCAGCTTTGACCGTGACCATGTCCCCCTGGTCCATTATCATCAGAACAGACCGGTTGCCGGTAGACATGATCTGGCCCATTGGCCAACCTTTTTCCTGCATTACCCGGTGATAGAATTCGACGGCTTCGCCCGGCGGGATGTCGGTTTCTAATTCATACCGGCCGGATCCTTGAAACTGCATGGATTTAGTGATGACACCCCCTTGTATCAGCGGGATATCGCTGCCTGGAAGATAGGTCCCCTCGGCACCGGAAGCAAACAATAACCACATGAAACTAATGGTGAAAATCCAGAAAAATTTGAACTGCCCCTTATGAAAAGAATCCATTTTTTCTGACCTTTTTTATTTGAGCCTGGTGTGTGAGCCTGGGGTCGGGCCAAGCCAACTTATTGATTTCTAATGATTAACATTGAAAAAGAAAGCTCCTTTAGACCCTATATCGCATTTTTTGACCGCAAAAAGCGAGATATAGAAAAACTTTCCCTTCATCGCAAAAACCTATATTGCTCATTTTACCCCCAAAAAGGGCGATATAGACCCGATTTAAGGGGTCAATTTATGCGTATTCCAATTTAATTCAGTATGTTGGAGTGGCCCGACCCCATCCCAATCCCACCTGCACACATGTCCGGCGTCTGCGGCGAGCGTAGCGAGTCCTGCAGCACGCCGTGGTTATAGAAACTTGATATCATTAGTTAATAACCGCTTTACAGTTTTGTGGCTTATCAAGTTTTTGTGTAACTTCACAATTCAATGCTTGTCCTTTGAGCCCCTTGGTTCTATGGCTTTTTCTTTCGCCGGATAAACGCCGCCTTCCTTCACCCGCAGGATAAACGGATTTTGCTCCCAATACGGAGTCTTGCCAAGGGCCTTATATTCCTTTTCAAGTTCCTCTGTGTAAAGGCGATATTTTTCCGGCAGGACCCCTGCTGCCTCCATGCCCGGAAACGCCATGCGCGAAAACGGAATCTGCCGATATTCCGTGAGTGATTTTTTCCTCTTTTCCACGGATCTTTTTACAAAGGGAATGACGTATTTTCCGTCGATTTTCTTTATGCCAACGGCAAACGGATTGTCCTGATAAGACCGTGGATTCAGATCCTGCAAATATGCTGCAAAGTAGCCGGCCTTGAAAATCCGGATCTTCGGCGGGGGCATGTTCCGGATAATATTCAATCCTTTCCCCGGTATTTTAAATTCACCGTTCTGATCAGTCCGTGTTTCAAAATAATCGTAATATTTCTCACTCGGCTCAATGGTCAACCGGAAAACAGATGTGACCCACATAGCCGATACGACCACGCCGGGAATCGGTTTTCGGGATTCAA
>CAYNYM010000195.1:5061-6406 GCA_964401325.1 uncultured Desulfobacteraceae bacterium
TTTGCGTATCCCGTAGAACGGGAGGGCATATTCAAAGTCGCCTTTCCCCAGCATCTCCTCAGAAGGAATGCCGGTCAATGCTTCCATCGCCTTGTTCCACGCGATAATTTTTCCTTCAATGTCTTTATCTTTTCTGAAATAATCAGAAGCAAAAGCGTTGGTTGTGGATATTGCGGGAAGGAGTACGACTAAAATAAAAAAAAATTTAAGGCATTTTGGGGCAAATAATGTTTTCATGAGAAATTCCTATATAGATTATAACGGCCCCGCGGATCATTGGCGGACGGGCGTGGGATGAGGGTCAAGTCTACTCTTGACTCATTCGTATTGAGGTCTTTATTCCCTCAATAGGTTTCCTCAATTGCCGATTCTTGGATATCTACACCTTCATCCTCAGTTTTCTTGCAGACCCTTATCTCCTTGGCGGCCGGTGAGTCCATCCCCGTGGGCTTTTTTCGATTTTTGAAGGTTTCGAATCCTGTTTAACAAAGGGGGCTCCTTTTATCGCCCCAAAAACTTTTTTTCTAATGTAGGATTTCCGTATAGGCTCATAAAGGAAGCTATCCTCCTTCACTCCCATGACATTCCTCAAGAAGGCGTTTATCTCATGGGCAACGGGTCGTTCAATCGCTAAGACCACTGTGTCTTCGAAATCGGCCAGATACTTATCTCGGTCAATAAGTACAAACCCGTCCCGCCTTAGACTTTCCAACACTTTTTGACGATTTGTATGCAATTGGTATTCATGGCCCAACTCATGGATTAAAGACAGTTCTGCTGACGGCATCCCTTTCATTTTTGGCCTTGCCGAACACCAGTAGACCATCCCACTTCCTCCTTGAGGCGTCGCATTTCCCGGCGCCCACCTGTTGAATTCCGGATCTTGGTCGTCTTTTACCACTATGGTGACCGGAGGGACCCTATCCTCAAGAAAATAAAGAATCTGTGCAGCAAAGGCTGATGTATGCTTCAGAGAAGTAATAGATGCAGTAACTATCTTTTTCATAGCTGCGCTTTCCACCGCCTCATTCTGATAATGGACCACTTTAAATGCCATTTTTTCCTCCACTGTCTGTGGACACGGGGTCACACTAAATCTATGAATATTATCGGTTAATTTCCCAAAAGAAAGTGTTTTCAGCGCCTATATCGTCTTTTTCGGCCTTAAAAAGAGCCTTATACCGAACACCCCCCTCCCGAAGCTGATACCATTCACTGGTTTCTATGACATTTCTTCCTTTTGCCTTGAAGCCCAAAAGTGCCTTCACCGTATCTGCAAAAGCCCGACCGCCTACGGCGATACTCGCTGTCCACTCGTCTTGACGTTTTTTATTCCCGTCTCCCA
>CAYNYM010000196.1:0-6402 GCA_964401325.1 uncultured Desulfobacteraceae bacterium
GAGGAGTGCGGCATTTTCCGGCACGGTCGCCTGGAGGGTCGGGAATGTTTCTTAAGACACAAAGGGGGACATGATGTCCCGGTCATAAAAAGCGCAAGGCTGGTCAAGGACGAGAATGGCGCGGTCAAGGGCGTTGTGGAAACCATTACCGACCTTACGGAACTGGAAAAGGCCCGGCGCAAGGCGGAAGAAGCCAACCGCCGATTGCGTGAATTTCACAGCTTCGATAATATCATCGGTAAAAGCCATTCGATGCAGCAGGTATTTTCAGCCATCAGGGCCGCGGGTGCAAGCGAGGCAACCATCCTGATCCAGGGTGAGAGCGGTACGGGCAAAGAGTTGGTGGCGGGTGCCATTCACCATAACGGCCCTCGAAGCAAAATGCCTTTTATCCCCGTCAGTTGCAGCGCTCTCTCGGAATCCTTGCTGGAGAGTGAGCTGTTCGGGCACGTGAAAGGCGCCTTTACCGGGGCGCTTCGGGATCGTACAGGGCGCTTCGAGGAAGCCGACGGCGGAACCATTTTCCTTGACGAGATCGGTGAAATCAGCCCGTTCATTCAAGTCAAGCTTCTTCGGGTGATCCAGGAGCGTGAAATCGAACGGGTGGGTGAATCAAAAAAACGAAAAATCGATATCCGAATCATTGGGGCGTCGAACAAAGACCTTATTGACCTGGTGAAAAGCGGAGATTTCCGGGAAGACCTGTATTATCGGCTTAAGGTTTATCCGATAACCATCCCCCCGCTTCGTAAAAGAAAGGAGGACATCCCACTCCTGGTGAGCCACTTCATCAAGGTCCAGAATCAAAAAACGGGGAAAAACATCAAAGACATTAGGCAATCCTCCATGAGAATCCTCATGGACTACACGTGGCCCGGAAATATCCGTGAACTGGAAAATGCGATCGAGCATGCCTTTGTTCTTTGCGCGGGTGAGCATATCGATGTTTTTGACCTCCCTGTTGAGATACGACAACTGGCCTACCGGCCTGATTCATTGAGCTCGCCCCCTCCTGCAAAGGTCAGGGGCCCATCAGCTGTAAGGCTGTCTCCTGAAATATTGATTGAAATCCTTAATGAGTGCGATTGGAACAAGGCCGAAGTCGGCAGGCGGGTGGGCCGCAGCAGAACCGCAATCTGGAAATACATGAAGAAGTGGAGTATTCCTCTAAAGAGATCTGAGAATTAGGCGAACAAGACGACTTCTATGGGCCGTCCAGGGGAATGCAGGCACGTCCCTCCTGATGCGGCTGCGCATGGGGCCATATCTTATTTTGAGAATTGATAGAATCCCCTTTTTTACGATATCTCTGGGAAGAAGGGGCACGTCCGTAAATATTCCAAAAACTCAGCTTTCCAATTGAAAACCCTTTTCCAGATTGCGTCTTTGTATTAGGCCGGAGAATAGATAACCGTTCGATATAAATCTCACGGTCTTTATTGTCACAAAATATCCGTCGGCGCTCTATTCATCGGATCAGGACATGATGCAAGAGGCCGGGCGTATCAAGTCGGGACATCTTGGGCATACCGGGAATATACCCCCGATCCCCAGATATGAACTTATTGGATTATGGAAGGACGTGCCCCTTTCCCTCAATCAAATTTTTCGAGACCATCAAGCATGCAACTGCTTAAAGGTCATGTTGAAGTCAATTCTGCTGGGTCCTTTGGGGTAGAATTGGCTTACCCGCATGGGCACATCATATATATACTCCTTGTAATAAACACGCGATTTGATCCCGAATATGCCTCTTTTTTCTTGATATCGCAATTTTTGTTGGGTCCCCTTTAGATAGTAAGAGGTGTTTTTATTTTTTTCGGTTTTGCTCGAAACCTTTTTACTCTTAATGTATTCACGTGTTGTCACCATGGCATTTTGCTGAAGATAAAAGAGCCAACCTGATTCATCCCTGATCCCGAACACACAGCCCCAAGGGGAAACACTCTGAACCCGGAACGGTCGATTCGAAAGATCATTTTTTAACCACGTCTGATAATTCTGGGCCAGTTGTGTTGTTTTCTTACCTCCTTGCATTTTTTCAAAGACATAATCCGATTTGTTTACTTCACCAAAATCACCACTGAAGCTTAGATCGGCTTTTACGACCTTATAAAAACACATCCGCCACAAATCAGCCGCCATTCCGTCTATTACTTTTCCGTCCACGCCTGCATGGTAAACGACGGGAGAATGAGGATCACCTCGCACAAAGACGGAGCAACCGCTAAGGGCCGCGGTAAAAAATATCTTTGGTGCATCATCACTAATTGCACGGGGAATCTTCATGCTTACAATATTCAGACTTGCCCATGGAAGAAAATATAGGGGCACAAGATCGGCCCTCACCTTATTCAGGTGCCCTTCAAAGACAACCGCGCCACCACTGACATATTGTTCTTCTTTAAAATCGGCATAGACAATCTGCTGAGTTGATCTGACGGTTTTGTGCTGAACTTCTCTTATGGGCGTTTCCTCGAAAATTTTTTTGGCCGCCCTTTCCTCGACGAGACCCGTTGCCTGCAGTGATGTGGACTGGCCCTTAACTGCGGACAAGGGTCTGACAGCTCTTTTTTTTAAAAATGTGGACGAGTTTTTCAGCAGCTCTATATTTAATGGATTTGGCATGCGTTCCCCCGGTTAGTAAATGATTGGGCGAGGCACCAGTGAGACTTGCGCCCGCATCTTGTAGGGTGGTTCGAATGAACGTTGAAATCTCTTGTTTCAGGAACCGCGATCCTTGGTGTGCATAGGGTCATATGGTGTTTTGTGAATGGATCGAATCCCGTTTTTTCCGGTATTTTTTGTCTTCTCTCAGTTTCCCCTTCACTCTCCTAACGATATGGCTTACCGCGGAACAGCTCATACCTAGAAACCCTCCGATCTTCTCGTTCGTAAATGCCCCCCTCTCCCAGAGGAGATACACCAGGAGATCCCTGTCTTCCCTTTCCTCGCCGTAAAGCCTACCCATTTCCCTGAATCGCTTCAGGTCACGCCCGAGCCATGCCGATGCACGCAAAAGATACCCTTCGGCATCGATCCGACCCACCGCGCCCCTTTGCTGAGACACTTTACGATGAGGTTTCACCCTAACGTATCTGGATTTGATCCTGTCCACAAATTCCGTGGTCCCCAACATGAGCCCGTGTCTGAAACCCTTCCTCAGACCCTTTTCTTCTTCAGCGTACCCTTGCACCTTCTCCCGGTAGGCCCTTCGAGGATTCGTGCCTGAAAAAAAGGAGAGGATCAAATCCGTTTTCAACCAAACCGGTGATTTTCTCCTATAGGCATAGACGGGGTAGCTGCTCCACTTGTAGTCCATCAGGCGTTTTACCATCCCCGCCCGCAAGGGATTTCGGTGGGCATAACACGACAGCTCGACCACATAGGCCTCATTTTCCACCACAATGCTCTTGAACCGTCCCTGAAAAAGATGGCCGCTGCGGCCGTGCCGATTGTTGAACCTGCTGGTGTAGGTTACACCGAGCCATTGCATGGCCCTTGACAAATTGGCAAGGTTTGTTCGCAACAGAAGGTGGTAGTGGTTCGACATGAGCACAAAGGCGAAAACATCCACGTCAAACCGATCGGACATCTCGCCAACGGTCTCCAGGAACAGGCCCTTGTCCTCGTCTCCATAAAAGATTTCCCTCCCCTCATTGCCCCGGGAAAGGACGTGATAATAGGCCCCTTCGTATTCAATCCGCAACGGCCTTGCCATTTTCCGCCCACCTTTATCCAAGCCATCGAGAAAAAAAACAATATAGCATATCTCATTTCACATATCAAGATGTGCCCCCAACGCTTGATGAGGACATGATCCAAGAGGTCGGGCTTATCAAGTCGGGACATCCAAGGCATACCGAACCTATACTCCCCATCCCCTCAGATGCCAAGTTATTGGATTATTTAGGACGTGCCCTTTTCCACACGTTACAAAATTTCACTCAAGTATACTATTCGGAACCTTGACTTTTTAGAGGGTCAGAGACTTTTCCTTTGGATAATCTATACTTGAGTTTGGACACATTCCAATAGTCCATCAAATTCCATTGTTTTTGAATATGTCCTGAAACTATGCTTATAAGCATTGGTCGCTAATTCGAATCGCTTTCCAAGTAAAAAATAATTATTTTATATTTTTTTCTTATCTTTTTGTATGCCTCCATAAAACCGGAGACAGATCCTTTGCTCCACATGATGTTCAGTCAGCTCGAACGTTGCATCAGGTATATCCACCTTTTGACGAGCTTCCAACCTCCGATCAGTCTTAATTTTAAGCTGGAACAATGCTGCTTATAATCCACATTTTTTATTTGCGAATTTATGTTTTTACTCATTCCACCGATAGCTTTATATTTTGGAGAATCGCATTTCACAGCCATACGCATCTCTGTTTTGGAAATTGGAGAAAGTCTTGTGCTTGTCTTGCATGGGTATATGGACCGACTTAGGCAAAAATATTTAGTTTTTCTCCATGAAGGTAATCGATTAAGATGTTCCACAAATTCTCTCTTAAAAAAACCAGGCCGCTCTGATTCAATGGGTCCAATTATTAAGATACTCCCCTCGACAAAACATCTCCCGGTTTGGCATTCGCTCATACCGTGGTGGGATTCCCACCATAGGCCCCCTCCAACAGCTTCTATGATTTTATATTTGCTTAACTTATAAAAGGCTTCAGATTGAATATTCATAAATTAACCTCCTGTCAACGGGGTATTACAACATCATCATCTTCGAAATTTCCATTTGCTGCTCCGGCATGACACGCGGAACAATTGGATAAAGCCCCGATAGATTTTCTTTTAAATATTGCATCTGAAATCTTCCAATGTTTCTTTCTGACATAGGGGACCTCTATTATCCGTTGAGGTAATTGATTCCCCAAGCCTTTCATTATCTTTACAGCTAATCCTGTCGATGAATGATTTGCCGCATTGGCATTGAGAAAAGCGTAAATCTTTTTTGCTGATTCCGCATCAATCTCGATTAATTCATCAAAATGATCAGGAAGACTAGCCAGAATTTTTTCCCATGAACCAGATGGCAATAATCCTGGGTGATATTCGATATGACACGCACCACAATTTTCCGTGTAGGCTAAATCACTGACTACTTTCAGGTTGCGTTTGCCATTACAATCGGAGTGCCTTCGTTCTCTTTTTTGATACCGGTGTTTTTTTATGTGGCCTTCACTAGCACCCAAATCCGAGTAAAGAACTCCACCTGCAATCAGTGAGAATACCAACAAAAAAACAATCATTTTACGGCTCCTATCCATATATCCCTCCTTCAATGGGAAGTATACCCAAGTTCACGTTGATTGATTTCAGCATCAATCACCAATAAGTGACGATTGAAAAGAACATAGATTTCCAAAACAAAACCTACCTGATTTAGGGGGAAAATATGTTTTGAGAATCAACAGAGGAAGGTTAGATTCTGTATGTAAAGCGGCAAGGAAGGAGCTGGTTTGAAGGATTGAAAAAAGTGAAATTTATTTGGGATATCATTTGTGAAAGGATGAGCGTTAAATGAAGGTTGGATGAAGGCAGCATCAAGGCTTTTCAAATCAAAGGACTGGGTTCTATGGGTTGTGGCTGTGGGTTTTTGGCCCTCTTCCAAGTTACAACTCTTGCATGGAATTACTGAACAATGCATGTGAAAATGGAATTTCACATTTATCTTTGATTTTGGTTGAAAAGCATGCGAACAAGCCTTTCCGCAGAAACAGGCCTCAGTCAACGCACTGTTTAGGAAAACGCTCGCCACGAGAAATAAGACAACTAATATGCTGAAATTCCTACGATATCCCATAAAGATCTTACCATTAAGTTGGCATGTTTTCTTCTCTGTTAAAAGCAATATAACTGAACAAAACGTGTCCTTTCAATAAAATTTCCTTCAGATTCTAGATAAGATTCAAAAAATGTAATTCGCAATAGATATAAGCTGTATCAATATTGTCTTTCGGGGCTAATGGATTTCGCCGTCTGTCAATCGTTCCCATTCAGATCCGAATGTCACAAGTTTCCAATTGGGTTCTTCATGCCCTTACCAATACTGTATCGCATACATACAGGCACGTGTCTCAACATTTCTTGCATTATGACACACCTGAAAATCGATCAATCCCTGTTTGGATTTGTTTTAATATCCTGAACAAAATCGCGTCAAGAAACTTTAGTCTTCAAATAATTATTGTTGATTCAGCCACTTAAAAATCGTCTCTCTCCCACTAATGAGTCAAATAACCTTTTCCATAATAGGGATAAAACTCCAAATAAATTTTTTTATCATATATTCCAGTTGGATGCATATATGCAGGAAGGCTATTATCAATGATGTATTCTTTCCCATCTTTATCAATAAAAGTACAGGTTACATGATTGGCATATC
>CAYNYM010000197.1:0-6401 GCA_964401325.1 uncultured Desulfobacteraceae bacterium
GATCTCCCCGCTCGATGGAAGGGGTGATGGTTTCACCGGAGAAGTACACCCGGTAGCCCAGATGCATGAGACGCATGCAAAAACAGCGCAGCACAAAACCCGACCGCCCCTGGGCCGCAAAAAAAATCGCGCCGGCCCCTTGGATGGCGGTGATAAGATCCCCTGCGGCCTCGTTCTCAAGGCCTGTGAGGAGCCGCCTGTTTTCATCAATAACGGTCTTGATATGCTCTTGAATGTCCAAATTTCCCATTTAAATCAATATGCTCGTGCGCATTCCTGCGCCCGAGAGTCCAAGAACTTGATTAAGGCCCACCCATCAAATGAAATCGGCGCACAAGTGACCAAACCTCGCCTGCTAATAGCCCTTATTATTATCCCAGTCTTTTTTCATATGTCCATGAGGATACGGGTTCATTTATCCGGGAGAAACCCCCAAAGGATTAGGGCTTTTGCTCACAGGGCATCGCGGGAATCACGGGTACCTGAAATCCAATGAATCGCCCGTAAGATCCCGCCACAAGGGCAAATCCCGGCCGGTATCACAGGCAAAACAAATCACTTGACAAACAAATACAGGACTTTAAAATAACCATAAAGTTTAACTAAACAGTTATTTAAGCTTTTGGCGAAAATCCACGGAGCATTTGAAGGCCACGGCTTTCCAAAGCAAGATAAAGGCTAAGACCCATGAAAGATACTCCTGAAGAGAAAAAAGACCGGGCGATCCAGGGAATACTGGACGCCGCAAGGGAGGTCTTTGCCGAGGTCGGGTTTGCCGGGGCCCGGGTGGATGAGATCGCCCGGCGTGCCGGGGTCAACAAGGCCATGATCTATTACCGGATAGGGGACAAGGCCACCCTCTATACAGAGGTCCTTCGCCAGGTCTTTTCCGGTATTGTCGAGAGATTGACCTGTAATCTTAAAACCGTGCATACGCCCGAGGAAAAGATTCGGATCTATATCCGAACCTTTGTGCAGACCTTCAGGCAGCATACCCATCTTCCACCCATCATGATGCGGGAAATGGCCTCGGACGGGCACCATATGCCTGATATTGTCATCATCGAGCTCGGCCGCATCCTGCGCATCCTCAGGGGCATTCTTGATGAGGGGGTGCGGCAGGGGGTCTTTGTCGAGGCCAAACCCAGCATCCTGCATCTGATGATCATCAGTCCCATGTTCATGAGGCACAGGATGGAGAGCATCGCCTCCAGGCGAAAGGAACATGCCCGGCTCCTCCGGCAATTGGACGGGGATCAATCCGTTGATATCGGCCGGGAGATAGAAAGACTCGTGATGAGGACGATCAAAAGCGATCAGCGGTCAGCCGTCAGTAGTCAGTAGACAGCATTTTTTCATCACGCCCCTTTTCCCCGAGACGGCAGGGTCTCAGAAAGCATCTTGAAATGCTTTTTTCTCTGCGTTCCCTGCGGGCTCCGGGAGAGACATCACGGTTTACGTTTTTGCTGAAATGGTGTTCATCGATACGCCTTAACGGGGACAAGGGATCATGAAAAAAAGAATACGCATCGCCATTCCCATGCTCCTGGTCCTGATCGGGATCGGGCTCTATTTCTACTTTGCCGAAAACCACGAAGATCCGAGCAAGCTCATCGTCTCCGGGAACATCGAAGTGACCGAAGCCCGGCTCAGTTTCAAGATCCCCGGAAGACTTATCGAACGCCTGGTGGACGAGGGGGAAGAGATCAAGAAAGGCCAACTCATAGCCCGACTGGACGATACGGATCAGGAACTGGCCGTGGCCCATGCAGAGGCCAACATCGCCTATGCCGGGGCCGTTCTGGCCGAACTCGAAGCAGGGAGCCGTCTTGAAGACATCCAGCGGGTAAAGGCCCAGGTCGATCAAGCCAAATCCGTTGTCCTGGAACAGGAGCGGGGCAGCCGGGCCCAGGAAATCGGTGATGCCAGGGCGGAGGTCAAAAGGGCCAAGGCGTCCCTGGAGGGTGCCAGGTCCCAGTTGGAACTGGCAAAATCCGACCATGACCGCTACAGCGACCTCCATAAAGACAAGGTAATCAGTGTGCGCGAGTACGACTTCTATCAAAGGAAATACGAGACGGCCCTAAGCGCGTTTACCGAGGCCGAGGCCAGGCTGAAGAGCGCCAGAGAAAAACTGAGTCTCAGGAAAGAAGGGCCTCGCAGGGAGCAGATCGAGCAGGCCAGGGCATCCCTTCGGCAGGCCGAAGCGACCTATGCCCTGATCAAGGCGGGGCCCCGGTCCGAAACCATCCTCCAGGCCCGGGCCAAGGTCGATGTGGCCGAGGAAACCCTGAGACAGGCCCAACAGCAACTGGCCTATACCCAACTCTTCGCCCCCTTTGGCGGCGTTATCCTGAGCAAGGCGGCGGAACCGGGAGAATACATGAATGTGGGCTCACCGGTCGTGACCGTCGGCGACCTGGACCGGGTCTGGCTCCGGGCCTATGTCAATGAAACCGATCTGGGTCGGATCAAACGGGACCGGGAGATCAAGGTCCTCACCGACACCTATCCGGGTAAAGCCTACAAGGGCCGCATCAGCTTCATCAGCAGTGAGGCGGAGTTTACCCCCAAGTCGGTCCAGACCGCGGATGAAAGGGTCAAGCTCATGTACCGCATCAAAATCGAGCTTGCCAATCCGGATCGGGAACTCAAACCCGGCATGCCTGCGGATGCCATGATCGGAATCACTGATGAACGCGCACACGAAGAGTGAAGCCGCTATCTTGGCGGAAGGCCTGACCAAGCGGTTCGGCGACCTCACGGCCCTGGACGGCCTGAGCCTCCATGTGATGCCCGGTGAGATATATGGTCTCGTGGGCCCGGACGGTGCGGGCAAGAGCACCACGCTTCGTATGCTGAGCAGCATCATGGTCCCCACCGGCGGCAATGCGCGCATAGCAGGATATGACGTGGGCACGGATTCAGACAGTGTCAAGGACAACCTGGCTTACATGAGCCAGCGGTTCGGGCTTTACGGGGATCTCACGGTCGAGGAGAACATCGAGTTCTACGCGGACCTTTACGGCATCGCCGGAAAGGACCGGATCGATCGAATCGACGAACTCCTCGATTTCAGCTCGATGCGGCCCTTCAAGAAACGCCGGGCCGGCCGCCTTTCAGGGGGCATGAAGCAGAAACTCCAGCTCGTCTGCGCCCTGATCCATACCCCCCGTGTATTGCTCCTGGACGAACCCACAAACGGCGTGGATCCGGTCAGCCGCCGGGATTTCTGGCGCATACTCCACCGGCTCCTGAAGGAGGACGTCTCCATTCTCGTCACCACGGCCTACCTGGACGAGGCCGAACGCTGCAACCGGGTGGGACTTCTCGACAAGGGCAAACTGCTCGCGGAGGGCATTCCCGAGGAGGTCAAGGCGCTGATGCCGGGCGCCATTCTTTCTGTCCGAACCCCCCAGGCCAGGGACGTGAGCCGACTGCTCAGAGAAAGATCTGACCTTTTAGGGGTGGAGGTCTTCGGAGACACGGTGCACGTCACCTGCAAGGACTATGAGTCCGCTGAACGAGACTTGCGTAGCCTCCTGGCGCGAAGCGAACTGCCCTTTGACGACATCCGCCCGCAGGTCGCCTCCCTGGAGGACGTCTTCGTCAACATGATGGCCCGAAGCGATGAAGATACCGCCCCGCCGGAGGTGATATCCCTAGACAACGACCCTGCACCCGTCCTGGAGACCGCCCCGGAGGGTCCGGCGGTTCAGGTATGGGACCTGACCCGCCGGTTCGGCAACTTTGTGGCCGTCAACCACGTGAGTTTCGAGGTCCCCCGGGGCGAGATCTTTGGTTTCCTGGGACCCAACGGCGCCGGAAAAAGTACGGTCATCCGCATGCTCTGCGGACTTTTGCGGCCCAGCGAGGGCGGCGGCACGGTGGCGGGTTTCGACATCCGTTCCAATCCGGAAGACATCAAACGTCATATCGGCTACATGAGCCAGAAGTTCTCCCTTTACGAAGATCTGAGCGTGGAGGAGAATATCGACTTTTACGGCGGCATCTATGGTCTCGGAGGTCAGCGCCTCGCGGCGCGAAAGGCCTGGGCCGTCGGCATGGCGGGTCTGGAAAGACACCGCCAAAGCCTTACGGAAATCCTGAGCGGCGGCTGGAAACAGCGTCTGGCCATGGCCTGCGCCGTGCTCCACGAACCCCCCATCCTCTTCCTGGATGAACCCACGAGCGGTGTCGACCCCCTGAACCGCAGGCGGTTCTGGGACCTGATCTATGACATGGCGGACCGGGGCGTCACGATCTTCGTCACGACCCACTACATGGAAGAGGCCGAGTACTGCAACCGCATCGCCCTCATCTACCGGGGCGATCTCATTGCCGTGGGCACGCCCCTGGAACTCAAGACCCGGATGATGCAGGATCATATCCTGGATGTACGGTGCCCCGCCCCCCAGGACGTGATGGACCACCTGGCACGGCTCCCCGAGGTCCGGGAGATCGCCCTTTTCGGGGTCGGGCTCCATGCCGTGGTCGATGATCCATCAGCGGCCCAAAGGGCCATACGAAAGGCCCTCGAAGACCTGGACGCCGAGGTCCTGGGCGTCGAAAAAATCACCCCCACGCTGGAGGACGTCTTCGTCTCCCTGATCGAGGAGGTGGATCGCAACGGAGTGGAAAGACGCAAGGGCGCGGGAGGTGGGGCACAATGAACCCACGACGCCTGAAGGCGGTTGCCAAAAAGGAATTCATCCACGTGCTTCGTGACTGGCGCAGCCTTTTTCTTGCCCTGGCCATTCCCATGGTTTTGATCCTTCTCTTTGGCTACGCCCTGGATCTGGACCTGAGAAACGTACCCACGGTGGTCTGGGATCAGTCCGGGACCCCGACGAGCCGCAAGCTTGTCAGTTTCTTTGACGGATCGCCCTACTTCTCCGTGACAAAGACCTGTGACAACTACCGGACCGTTCAGAGGGATCTGGAATCGGGCCGAGCCATGATCGCCCTGATGATCCCTTCGGATTTCACGAAAAACATCCTAGCCGACCGCAAGGCCTCGGTCCAGGTCCTGGCGGACGGCAGCGACGCCAACACGTCCCGGCTGGCCTTAGGCTATGTCACGGCCCTGGGGATGATCTACTCCCAAAGAATCGAGACGGAAAGGGTTCGCCGCATGGGGGGAGAAGAGATGACTCCACCCGTGGAGCTTGTCCCGAGGGCCTGGTACAACACGGATCTCAGGAGCCGGAACGTCATTATCCCCGGGGTTATCGCCATTGTCATGATCGTCATCGCCGCCATGCTCACGAGCGTCACGGTGGCCCGGGAATGGGAAATGGGCACCATGGAACAGCTCATCAGCACCCCCATTCGGGGCCCGGAACTGGTCTTCGGAAAGGTTGCGCCCTACTTTGCGATCGGTCTGGCCGACGTGGCCACGGCCGTCATCCTGGGGCAGTGGCTCTTCAAGGTGCCCTTGAGGGGGAGCACGGGACTCGTCTTTCTGGTAGCGACCCTCTTTCTCACGGGCGCGCTCTTTTTCGGCCTGATGTTGAGCGTGAGCCTGAAAAAACAGGTGATCGCCAACCAGGCGGCCCTTCTCGCGGGATTTCTCCCGACCATGCTCCTGAGCGGTTTCGTGTTCTCCATCGAGAATATGCCCCTGCCCATCCAGTGCCTGACCTACGCGGTGCCGGCCCGCTATTTCATCGCCCTGCTGCGCGGGATCTATCTCAAAGGTATCGGGCTGGAGATCCTCTGGTTGAACGCCCTGCTTCTCACCATCTACGCGCTGATCATGGTCGCGCTCACAAACAAACGCATGAAGCTCAAGCTGGAGTAATACATGCTCAGGCGCCTCAAACATATGCTGATCAAGGAATTCCTTCAGATGTTCCGCGACCCCCGGATGCGGATCGTGATCTTTGTCGTGCCGGTGATCCAGATGATGATCCTGGCCTTTGCCTTGACGACCGATGTCACAGACATCAAGACTGCAGTCCTGGATTTCGACAATTCCCCTTCCTCTCGGGAGTTCCTGAATGCCTTTACGGCAAGCGGCTATTTCAAAACCGTCAAGGCTGCGTCCTCCCAGGTGGAAATGACGCAATTCCTCGACCACGGCACGGTCCGGGTCGTCATCCATATCCCGGTCGCATTTGAAGAGGACCTGGTTTCGGGCCGCACGGCAAAGGTCCAGATCCTTGCCGACGCAACGGACAGCAATACCACGGCCATCGTTTTCGGTTACGCCACCCGGATCGTGAGCGCCTACTCAGAGGAAAAATTGGGGCGCCGGATCACGGCCCTTTACGGCCCCGGCAGGAAACCGGCCCCGATCGAGATCGAGACCCGCGCCTGGTTCAACCCGAACCTGGAGAGCCGTTTCTACTACGTGCCGGCCCTGATCGCCGTGATGCTGCTCGTGGTCAGCATGCTGC
>CAYNYM010000198.1:0-6400 GCA_964401325.1 uncultured Desulfobacteraceae bacterium
CCGGATTCGCATTTATCCTCACCATGCTCGCGGTTGCCGGTTGGTTTCTTCTCAAACCCCCGCCTCTTGTTGTACAAGGAGAGGCCGAGGCCACTCAAGTTCAAGTGGCCTCCAAAATATTCGGACGGATTGAAAGCCTCGCGACCCGGGAAGGTGAGATCGTCAAGAAAGGACAACTGCTTGCAACCATTGAAAGTCCTGAGATTCGGGCCAAGATGAAGCAGGCCGAGGCCGCGCAGAAGGCCGCCGGTGCTCAACGGGAAAAGGCCTTCAAGGGGGCGAGAAGCGAAGAGATTCGCATGGCCCTCAATATGTGGCAGCGCGCGAAGGCCGCCGCGGAACTGACCCAAAAGACCTATGAGCGCATCAGGAGTCTCCATCGGGACGGGGTGGTTCCCGCCCAGAAACTCGATGAGGCGGAGGCCCAATGGAAAGGGGCCCAAAGGGCCGAAAAGGCGGCGAGGGCCACCTATGATATGGCCCTTGACGGAGCGCGAAAGGAGGATCGGGTGACTGCCTCAGCCCTTGCGGAGCAGGCCTCCGGGGTCCTTGCCGAGGTTGAGGCCTCCCTGGAGGAAACACGCCTTTCGGCCCCCATTGACGGAGAGGTGGCGGATATCATCCCGGAAACGGGAGAACTGATCAGCCCGGGCTATCCCATTGTGATCCTGGTGGATCTCAGGGATATCTGGGTGACCTTCAATCTGAGGGAGGATTTGCTTTCCAAGATTCGAATGGGCTCCCTTCTCCCTGCGCGCTTGCCCGCCCTTGGGAACAGGGAGATATATCTCAAAGTGAACTATATCACGGCCATGGGGGATTTTGCCACATGGCGCGCCACAAAGGCCACGGGGGATTTCGATCTCAAGACCTTTGAAGTTCGGGCCATCCCGGTTCGGTCGGTGGAAGGACTTCGGCCGGGCATGAGTGCCGTTGTGGACTGGGACAGGATCAAGGAGCCGGACCGCCCCTCATCGCTTCAAAGGGGGGGGAATGAAAAATAGGGGAGGCGTTTGGGGCGTATCGAAAAGAGAACTCAAACGAATGGGTTCAAGGCCCCTTTATGCCCTCATGACCCTGATTTTCCCTTTAACGGCGTTTGTCATCGTCTGGGCCATCTTCTGGAAAGGGGTTCCCATTGACCTTCCGGTGGCCGTCAATGACGGGGATCACTCCGCCCTGTCACGTCAGGTGATTCGAATGATCGACGCCTCGAGCACCATTGAGGTGTCTCACCGTGTCACAGATCCCGAGTCAGGGCACAGACTGATCAGGGAGGGCAAGGCATACGCTCTGATTGTGCTTCAAAGTGATTTTGAACAGGACGTGCTTTCAGGAAAGGCGCCGGCAATTATCCATTACTATAACAATGGATTTCTATTACCGGGAAGCTTGATCGCACGGGATGTGCGCAAGGCCGTGGGGACCCTTTCGGCGATTGTGGATCAGCGTTTGAGGCAGAGACGAAATCATACAACCCATGTGGTATCGGGTGCTGTCGAGCCGATACGCGTCGAAAACCATGAACTTTTCAATCCCTATCTCAATTATACCTATTTTCTCGTGAGCACCCTGCTTCCCAACATGCTGCAGATTTTCGTGCTCGTGATGACCGTCTATGCGCTGGGCGTGGAGCTCAAGGACGGAACGGCAAGAGAATGGCTTGCGTGTTCCGGTGCGCAAGCCTGGAAGGCCGTTTTGGGCAAACTGGCACCTTACACGGTGCTCTTCGCAATTGTAGGCCTTTTTATGAACACCTTTCTCTTCAGGTACCTGGGCGTTCCCCTGCGGGGGAGTGCTGGGATCATCATCGTTGCTACTTTCCTGATGATTCTTGCCTACCAGGCCGTGGGGCTTTTTCTGGTTTCGGTAACGGCCAACTTGCGCCTGGCGCTGAGTTTTTCGGCCTTTTACGCCTCCACCGCCTTCGCTTTTGTGGGGGTGACCTTCCCTACGATCGGGATGCCGCTTGCGGCAAGGATATGGGCCGGCATTTTACCTCTTTACTATTTCATCAGAATCTTTGTGGACCAAGCCATTCGGGGCGTTCCCCCGGATCTTGCGCTGTCTTCCCTGCTGGCCCTGCTGGCTTTCGTGGTATTCCTTCCCGTCCTTGCCTTCTTCCGCATAGGAAAACTGATGCGTGACGAGAAGTACTGGGGCCGCTTGTGAATGCCTTTTTTTGCATATGGGGCCGGGAGTACCGGAATATTTTTCTGGACTCAGGGGTCCTGCTGATTTTTTTCGGCGCGATTCTGGCCTATCCCCTGATCTACCCGATTCCTTACTCTCAAGAGGTCCTGAGGGATGTCCCTGTAGCGGTTGTGGACATGGACCATTCCCAGTTCAGCCGAAAGCTCATTCGTATGATGGATGCCAATGAATTCCTTTTTATCACCTCCCGCCCAACGAGTCTAACAGAGGCCAGAGATCAATTCTTCAGGGGTTCGGTCAACGGCATCGTGGTCATTCCCGAAGATTTCACAAAGCATATCCTGAGGAAAGAACAGGCGGTCGTGGCTGCCTATTGCGATGCCAGTTATTTCCTGATCTACAGGCAGGTGTTGACCGGTGTGCTTTATGCCGTGGGAACCCTGTCTGCCGGTGTCGAGGTCAAGCGTATGGTGGCCAAGGGTTTTACATCGGGTCAGGCCATGGCTGCGAGAGACCCCGTGCCACTGCTCTCCTACCCCCTGTTCAATCCATCGGGAGGGTATGCAAGTTATGTCGTGCCGCCGGTCCTGATGCTTATTCTCCAACAAACACTTCTCATCGGCATCGGTATGCTTGGGGGAACGGTAAGGGAGAAGAAGGGGCGGCATTTTCTCATTCCTGAGGAGCAATCGGTCGGAGTGGTTTCCCTGATCCTTGGAAAAAGTGCTGCATATCTGTCTCTATATATTCTTCACGCCATATATTTTTTTGTGGTTCTTTTTCGGCTCTACAGATTTCCGCAACGGGGCGAACCTCTGGAACTTCTCCTGTTCATTCTTCCCTTTCTCATTTCGGTCATTTTTTTGGGTTTAACCCTTGCGGCCATGTTTAGAAACCGGGAGATCTCCATGGTGGCCCTTCTTTTCACCTCCATCCCCGTCCTTTTCCTGGCGGGCTTTTCATGGCCCCCGGAGTCCATTCCCAAGTGGCTTCGGATCCTCTCTTTCCTGCTCCCCTCCACGGCCGGAATCGACGGTTTCCTGAAACTGAATATTATGGGAGCCGCCCTGCCCGAGGTGGGATTCCAGTGGATATTACTCTGGGGCCTGACAGGGATCTACTTTACCTCGGCCTGTCTGACGGTAAGGCATATCGCAAGGAAATCAAGGGTGCGGGAGGATGTCGATGACCGGAACCGGGAGAAAACGGGAAACTCGTTGGGAAATTTGTCTGAAAATCCCTCCCGACCCTCCGGACAATAATGATTCCCATATTCCGGCTGGTGTAGAATTCGGACACTGCTCCGCCTTCTGTGCATGATATGCGAATTAGGCGTTGGATTCAGTTCGAACGCTTTACCTTGACCGTTAGCCTCTTTGTCGGGTATATGTTTAATATTAAAAAGGTTTGGCTATTTAAGACTCGAACCTGAGGGGTATTTTTCAGTTTACTTTTTTCAACGCCTGTTGTTTTTTGCACCATGCAGGAGGTAGCTTTTGAGTACCGCCGTTGTCACCAGGTTGATCCGGTTCCTGAAAACGGACATTTGGAGGGTCCGGTCAAAGGATCTTCCCAGATCGAAATCCCTGCTCATCACGTCGTTGAGGGTTGTCCTGCTGACCTTGCGGGGGGTGACCGAGGACAGGACCATGCTCAGGGGATCCGCCCTGACTTTCTACAGTCTGCTTTCCGTCGTTCCCGTCGTGGCCATGATCTTCGGAATCTCAAAGGGTTTCGGTTTCGAGAAGAATCTCGAAAGAATCCTTTACGAAAATTTTGTGGGCCAGGAGCAGGTGGTGACCAAGGTGGTTGAATTCGCCCATGCGCTTCTTGAAAACGTCAGGGGCGGGTTGGTGGCCGGGATTGGGCTCCTCATCCTCTTCTACACCATTGTCAAAATTGTTACCCATATTGAAAACGCCTTCAATGATATCTGGGGCGTAAAAAAGGGCAGGTCCCTGGGGCGTAAGGTCACCGATTATCTTTCGTTGATGCTCATCGGCCCTGTGCTCCTTTTTTTGTCCAGTGCCATGACCGTGACCATCACGAGTAGTACCAAACTCATCTTGGAGAAGGTGAGCCTTCTGGGGGCAATCAGTCCCCTGATTTTTTTCCTTTTGGAATTCCTTCCCTACTGTGCGCTCTGGGTCCTGTTTACTTTCCTTTACATGTTTATCCCCAACACCCGGGTAAATTATGGGTCAGGCATTCTGGCCGGCATCCTGGCCGGCACCATGTATGTCGCATTCCAGAAGTTCTATATCATCTTTCAGATTGGAGTTGCCAAGTACAACGCCATTTACGGCAGCTTTGCCGCTTTGCCTCTCTTCTTTATCTGGCTTCAGTTCAGTTGGCACATCGTGCTATTCGGGGCGGAGATATCCTTTGCCCATCAGAATGTGGATACCTATGAATTCGAACAGGACTGTCTGAACGTGAGCGCATCCTTCAAACGGCTGCTGGCACTGAGAATCGTTCATCTTCTGGTTCATCATTTTTCAGAAGGAAAAGCGCCCTGGACCGCCCACCAGATCTCTCACACCCTGGATATCCCTATCCGACTGGTTCAGCATATTCTCTATGATCTCGAGGGATCGGGTTTGCTTACCGGGGTCCTGATCGACAACGACAAAGATACTGCCTACCAGCCTGCACGTGACCCGGAGGCCATGACCATCCAATACGTGATCGATGCGATGGAACAAAAGGGAAGTGACAATGTCCCTGTGGCCAGATCGGAGGAACTGGAAAAGATATCCGAGGCACTGAAGACCTTTAACGAACAAATCTCGATATCTCAGGCAAATAGACGTCTCAAGGAAATCTGATTTAAAAAAAATGAAATTTCGAACGCTGAGATTTGAAGCCTGCGAGCGTCCTTGATCAAAAACTATGAAAGATTAACCGGTATTGTATTGCCTAAGTGGGGTCTGCTATGGGCCCGACAGGAGGAGGAAGTATGCGCGTGGATATTAAGAAAATCCTCCGGCCGACAGATTTTTCGGAAAATGCCGCCCATGCATTGCCCTACTTTACTTCGTTTTCTGAAAGGTACCAATGTGAAGTCCATTGAAAGACGCAAAATCCATCACCGAAGAAGAACTCGAAAATTGTGTGGATGACGGGACTGTCGGCAGATATGCCGGGGATATCGAAGTGACCGACTGAAATCCAGGATTCCATGTTCGGATCCATCCTTATAGTCGGAAATCAGGCCCCAACCAAACCGCCCTTTGAATAAAAGTGCCCGAATCGGTTGACTCGTCGATGGCTTTGCGCTAAATCGTAAATAATCAATCTTGAGGTGTCGGGATGGTAATGAAAAGGTTTTGCCATTTTAGATCGTGAAGAAAGGCAAACGTAAACTCAAGGGATGCTGTTGATCCCGTTTATCTTCTTGAAAAATATCAAAGTGGTTCAAAATGGCCCCTTTTAGGGGCCTTCCTCATACCATCAGTTAAAATGTGTGGTCTCTGATTGAAAGCCAAGTGATAAGGAAGGATTAGATCCATGCGAGTTGCCTGCGTTCAGATGGAGGTCAATGACCGTTCCAAGGCCGAGAATCTCGATCATGCCGAAGAATTGATCAAGAGGGCCGAAGGGGCGGATCTTATCCTTCTTCCCGAGATCTGGAACATCGGATATTTTTCCTTTGACAACTATGAGGGGGAGAGCGAACCCCTGGAGGGAGTGACGGCGGAGCGAATGTCCCGCGCAGCACGGGCGGTCGGGTCTTGGCTGCTTGCCGGAAGTTGGGTCGTCAGAGGACCCGATGGGCTCTACAACACCAGCGTTCTGTTTGACAGGGAAGGGAATCGCGTAGCGAGCTATCGAAAGATCCATCTCTTTGGTTACGGCTCCAGAGAACAGGAATTCCTGAAAAAGGGAAACGAGGTTGTGACCATCGAGACGGAGGTGGGCGTGTTGGGGCTTGCGAGTTGTTACGACCTCCGTTTTCCTGAACTTTTCAGAAAGATGATGATCAGGGGAGTGGAGATCTTCCTGATCGTTTCCGGATGGCCCTATCCGAGGCTCGAACACTGGATACTGTTCAACAGGGTGCGCGCTGTGGAGAATTTGTGCTTTCTGGCCTCGGCAAACTGCGTGGGGGTTAATCGGGGGATGCGATTTTGCGGGCACAGTTCGATCGTCGATCCGTGGGGGGTTGTCAGGGCCGGAGGAGGGGACGATGAAACGATCGTTACGGCGGATATCGATCTGGAGATGGTCGGGCGGGTCAGAAAGG
>CAYNYM010000199.1:0-6385 GCA_964401325.1 uncultured Desulfobacteraceae bacterium
AAGTTTTCAGTTTCAAAAATGGGAGTGTCCCCAGTAGTTTAAAAGGTCTGTTTCGCGCCTTGATAAGGGAAATGAAAACCTGCGCAATGCGGTCCGCCGTTTCCATGGTCTCGATGTCGGCCAGTTTCATGAACTTTTCCAAAAATTCCTTGCGCGTCTTAGGCATAGAGGACCCTCCTTTAATGGATGTTTGGATTTACTTGTTCACGGTAATCGGATCTTGATTTGCAAAGAGATTGTCGTGCCCCATTCATAGGTTAGTGCGTTTCCAAGAGCTGAACGGTTACCACTTAATGAGTATGAAACAAAAACAGAGAATCGGTGGGGGAAAGGCTTATTGCCTGCATCCGGGCATGTCCCACCGGAACACGCCCTTGGGCGGGCAGTGGAGTTCAAGAATGGTGAAGTCCCAATTTCATGTCCATTAGACCAATAAGTGCTAAATTACCATATTCGGCACAAAAATTCATCCGTTTTTTAGAGGCCGTGGATGGGAAAAATCTCTTTTTGGATAAAGGCCACAACCCTTCGGGCCTCTTCGAAGGCCTTGTCCTTGATGTCACCCTTGGTTGAATAGGGATGGTCATAGAGACTGCCCACCTCGCTTTCAGGGCCGAACATCATGCCTCCCACGAGGCCCGAGAACTCGTCTACCGGCTCTATCCGGTTAAGAATGGACCAGGCAAGGGTCCAGGCCCTGGATGTCCTGTATATGTCGTAGCCTCCCCCGCCAAGGGCCAGGATGTTGGGACAAAGTGCGGAGATTTTCTTAATGGCTCTTTGGTAGCCGTTATTGGTGAGTTTCAGATGGGTGAGGGGATCGGAGACCAGGGTGTCTCCTCCAATCTGCGCAACAATGATGTCGGGTGAAAAAGTGGAGACTATTGGGGGGACGACGGCGTCAAAGACAAAGTTGTAGATCTCGTCATCTACCCCTTTTTCAAGGGGCACGTTGACCGTATAGCCCATTCCCTTGCCTCGCCCCATATCCGTCTCATTTCCCGTCCAGGGATATAACAGCCTTCCCGTTTCGTGCAGGGACACAAACAGGACATTTGAGTTTTCATAAAAGGGCTTTTCGACCCCGTTTCCGTGATGGGCATCGAGATCGATGTAGGCGATCCTCAGTCCCGGGTGGCTTGAAAGGGCATCCATTACGGCGACCACGATATCGTTGATATAGCAAAAACCCTCGGCGTTTCCCGACATGGCATGATGGAATCCCCCCAAGGGGCTGAACGCCACCTGGCTTTCCCCCTTGACAAGGCGGCGCATGGCTTCGAGGCTGGCCCCTGCGGCGCGCAGAGACCACTCGTAAATTCCTTTGAGAATGGGGGTGTCTTCGGTACCCAGCCCCCGGGCAAGCATGTCAAGACTTACCATTCCTTGGCTGGCATCCCGAAGGAGGTCCAGGTATTCGGGCTCATGGTAAAGTGTGAGCAGGTCTTCATCGATTGACTCGGGCTGGACGATACTCATCCAGGGATGATTCATGACCCCGTATCGGATGCAGAGGTCATATGTCTTGGTCGCCCGTTCGGGTTTAAAGGGATGGTTGGGGCCGAAATCAAAGCGACCCATGTCATCCGAGTAAAAGAATAGGGATTTCAACGGCTGGTCGGCATGTTGTTTCAAGGTGATCCTCTTGTCAAATGTCGCTTTCCCCCCTGTAGGGGAGGGGTCAATAGGGCGGGGCATGTAGCTATTGGAAAATCCTAACAGATGCCGGAAAGACGGGTCAACGAAAAACGCAAATCAATGGGTCGGCAGAAAGCTTGCCCAGGGGCGGCGAAAAGGATAATTGCCCTTTTTTTTGACATGATTCGGAAAATGGTTTAATGATAATAAAGTCAACCAAATGGTGTGCGATGCCCTGGATTCAGCGAATCAGTCGGCTTTCTCAGTCGGAAAAGGAGGGGCTTTATAGAATCCTTATCCCTCCCTCACTCTATCATCGGTTCGGTATCGATCCCTTATCCCTTTGCAATGCAAACGGCAAAAAAGTGGTCCGGTTTTTTTGTCCCGAAGAAGACAGGACATGCCTGGTGGAAATCATGCCGGCGGGGTCTGAGGACCCCTTGTACTCTCTTCAATTATCGGATACTATTGATTTTTCGCAGATTGAGCTGGATTTTGTCATTGTCAATGATCCCGGATCAGGCAAGTTCAACACACACATCGATACGGAGGGAAGAGATACCCTTTTCGGCTGGGCGGCCCGCAACCTCCACGAAGAGGAAAAGGCCATGGCGGCCGGATTATTTCCCGGCCAGATCCGAAAAGGGCTGTCCCTGACCCGTGAGGTCATCTATGTGTTGGATTTTTTCTGTCGCATGCTGGACATCAAGAGTATCGAGCTGGAAGCCCTCTTTTATCACAACGCCGTTACCTATGAACGATTCGGTTTCGGTTATCGCACCGGATACAAAAATATGGTTCGAATACATGAGCTGTTCCAGCCCGGAGGAAAGCTCTATCGGAGGCTGGACGGTAGCACCCCGTTTCGTAATCGGGAACTGGCGCACACCGTCAGGGGCCGGAGTTGGGCCATCCATGATGAGATCCTGCAGGGAATTGATGATGAATTGCTCCGGGATGGGTGGGAATCACCGGTTATGTACCGGATGGTGGAGAAGCCTCGAGCCATGATCACGTTCCCTGATCCAAAATATTAGGCCTGTCTTAGCTTTCCCGCCTTTTTATCGACACCGAAAATAGGCTTTACAGCCCAAATAATTTTGTGTTCAAATATCAAGTTGCTGTTTTTCAGTGAATCAAAGCTCAAAAAGGGATCGAAATGATCATACCCCTGTTCCGCAATTTAAAAATCCGCGCAAAAATCGTCAGCGTAACCCTGTTCCTTGTTTTCCTTCCCCTCCTCTGTGTGGCGTACCTGGCGATCGATCGATTTGGAAAGGCCCTCAAAGGGGCATCGGAGCAAGATCTGGAGCATCTTGTCACAAATATCTATTCCATGTGCAAGATCCAGCAGGAAATGGTCCAGATGAAGGTGATCTCCGACCTGAACGTGGCCAGAGACGTCCTTTTCCGTAATCAGGGGGCCATTGAGATCATAGAGGAGGAGACGATCCATTTCAATGCCGTCGATCAATTCACCAATGAGATGTCTCCGGTGTCCGTGCCTCTGTGGAAGGTGGGCAACACCACAGTGACCAGAGGGACTTCCCTGGTCGATGGGGTCCAGGACCTCGTGGGCGGCACCTGTACCGTTTTCCAGAGAATCGAAGGAGATCGCCTTTTGCGTATCTCTACCAATGTAAGAGATCACAAGGGCCGGAGAGCCATCGGGACATACATTCCTGCCTATAGTCCGGTCGCCCAGGCCATCTTGTCCGGTCTTCCTTACAGGGGGCGGGCCTATGTGGTGGATGGTTGGTACATCACGGCCTATGAGCCCATCAAAGGGCCCAGTGGATCCATTATCGGAGCGCTTTACGTCGGCGTCGAGGAACAGAGCGCCGAGTCACTCAAGGCCGAGATAAAGGATATCAAGGTCGGGGACACGGGTTATGTCTACATTATGGACAGCCGGGGCAGCCTGAAAGTGCATCCGGTTAAAGAGGGTGAAAATATCATCGATTCCCGTGATTCCTCGGGCTACGAATATATCCGCGCCATGATCAGGGAATCCATGCTTGTCTCCGAGGGAGAAGTGGGCACGATACGATACCCTTGGGCCAATCCCGAGTTGGGAGAGAAGGAACCGCGTCAAAAAATCCATAAATACATGTACTTCAAGCCGTGGGACTGGATCATTGCGGCAGGAACCTATGAGGAAGAGATCTATCGTGATTTGAGCAAGACTGAGCGATTTATCGGGATTATCGTGCTGGTGGGACTGGTTTTGGTGCTTTTTTTGACGCTGACCCTTTCCAAGGTCCTGACGAGGCCCATTTATGAATTGACCGAGGTCACCACCAAAATGGTGGGAGGGGATCTTTCCCAACGGGTCAAAATTCGGGGGGGAGACGAGATTGGGGTTCTGGGGACATCTTTCAACAGAATGATCAGCCAGATCCAGCATTACACCTCAAACCTTGAAAAGATCGTGGAGGCGAGGACCCAGGAGCTCAAGGAGTCCAGAGAAAAATATCGCGACATCTCGCGATTTTTGAACAGTATCCTCGACAGCGCCACCGAATATGCCATCGTTGCCCTTGATTTCATTGGGAACATTATGGAATTCAACAGGGGTGCCGAAAAACTCTTTGGATGGAAGAAGGAAGAGGTCGTCAACAAACAGAACATCAGCATTACCATCACACCCGAGGACAGGGCCAAAGGGATCCCCTCCCTCATGTCCAAACGTACAAGGGGCGAAGGCCTTTGCGAGCTGGACATGAATAGACTTCGCCGTGGTAACATGAGGTTCCCTGCCCATACTTCCGTGACCGCCATAAAGGATCGGTCGGGCCGGACCACGGGGTTTTTGGAAATTATTCGTGACCTCACCCAGCGAAAAAATCTGGAAAAAGAGTTGCGTGAAACCAAGGAATTTCTCGAAAATATAATGGAAAGCTCGGTTGATGGTATCGTGACAACGAATCTCAAGGGTAAAATTACTTACATGAACCTGGCGATGGAGGAGATGATACAATATCACCGTGAGGAGGTCCTGGGAAAACATATTTCTCTTGTCTATGTCAGGGGTATTCAGGAAGCCAGGGATGTGATGAGCCTCTTGCGGGCGGGCGAAAGGGCAGAAAATTATGAGATGGAGGTGAGACGAAAGGATGGAGGCACCCTGGTCATCCTAAATTCACTTTTTCTGGTGCGGGATGAGGAAGCGCAAGTGATTGGAACGGCGGGCATCTTCAAAGATATCACGGAACAGAAGCTTCTGGAGGCCAAACTGAAGACCACGCAGGCCCGCCTGGTTGAGGCCTCAAAAATGAGGGCCCTTGGAGAACTTGTCGCCGGAGTTGCCCATGAGCTCAATAATCCGCTCATGGCATCCCAGACGATTCTCCATGTTATTTTCAAGAACCTCAAACCAGACTGCCCCGAACGGGAAAGACTTGAGCTCATTAAAAAATGCAATAATCGCATAGGAATGATCGTGGATCATCTGAGGGAATTTTCAAGGCAGACCAAGCCTGAATTTAAGGCCGTCGACGTCAACCAGCCCATAGAAAATGCCCTGATGATCACCGGGCAACAATTGCTCAACCACTGTATCGCCATTGAGCGTCATTTGGGGGAAGACCTGCCCAAGGTTATCGGGGATTCCAGTCAACTTGAACAGGTCTTTCTCAACATTATTTCAAATGCAAGGGATGCCATGGAAGACAAAGAGGGTTCCAAGGCCCTGACCATTTCTTCCTGTTTTCAAGAGGACGATACGGGACGCTGGGTGGTGGTATCGTTGAAGGACACCGGGGTGGGCATTCCCAAACAGAATATGGACAAGATCCTTGAACCCTTCTTTACGACAAAACCGGTGGGAAAGGGCACCGGCCTTGGGCTCTCACTGTGCTTCGGTATCATTGAGGCACATGAAGGGCGAATTGAAATAGTTAGCGAGTACGGTCAGGGGACCGAAATGAAGGTCTTCCTGCCGGTCAAAGAATCTGGAAAGGAGTAAATGAATGGCAAAACACATCCTTATTGTCGATGACGACGAAATGGTGCTGATGGCCCTCGAAGAACTCTTGAAGCCTGAAGGGTACGAGATAGATGCCGTTTCAAGGGGAGTTGAGGCACTAAAAAAACTGGACGGCAACGACTACGATCTCATGATGCTTGATGTTATCATGCCGGAAATGGACGGTTTTGAACTCTGTCGAAGAATTCGGGAAAAGGAGAACTATAAAGAGACCCCCATCGTGTTCCTGACCGCCAAAAGCAGGGATGAAGACAGGGGCCAGGGTCTTGACGCAGGTGCCAATCTGTTTCTGTCAAAGCCCATCTCCCCTGATAAACTCCTCGCTATTGTGGAGGATACACTTGGTTGACCCTTGCCATGACGCAAAAAAGCGGGGCCTTTGGCCTCGTTCGTGGATAGTGTTCATCCGGAAATAGTCATTTTCGGATTCTGGCTATCAGCAATCAGCTTTCAGTCCCGCCATGGCGGGACAAAAGACAATACAAAACAACGCATTGGCTGACCGCTGATCGCCGACCGCTCCATCCTGAAATCTCTGATTTCTGGATGGACACTAGATAAGTTTCAAGGACTTGATGAGATTGTCAAGGGAGCCGTCACGATCCAATAGATCCGTAAAATGGCGGACCTTGGCCTCATCCCCCGGCGCGAGATAGGGTGGTGTGCGCTCCAGGCGTTCAAGGGCGGAGAAGGTGTCCTCTTCTATCCTGATAAGGGGAACGGCGGCCTGAGAGGCCGCCTGCAGTAATTGCGGGGCAG